>NZ_JBEZLA010000011.1:0-148517 GCF_040651925.1 Streptomyces sp. NPDC048349
GACTGGGCCTTCGTCCCCTTCTTCCCGGACAGCCGCAGACCCTGCGGGTGTGACTTGGACACCACCGAGCCGTCGGGGGCGTTGGTGAGGTCCACATCTACGTCACGCCACTGGCCAGCCGCGTCCTTGAAGCGAATGGGACCAGCAGCTACCTCAGACGTCAGCGAGCCGTCCTTGTTGACCCACGTGGTGGTCGTCTCTGTTCGTTCGGACAAAGCCTCGACCCGCTTGCCCGACAGACGGGCGGCCACGCGCGCGGAGGCAATGTCCGCAGCCGCCGTTGCGTCCGCCGTACCGGCGTTGGCTGACGGCGCGGCTATCGCCGGCTCGGCACCCTGCAGCATCGAGACCGACATGACGACGGCAAGCCCGGCTGCGGTGAGCCCGAGGCTGGCCGAAGTACCTGGTCGAGAGCGCCTCCATGGCGTTCTCGACTTGCTTACGAGATTCACAATCCCCCCAGGGAATGTTCCTAAGCGCTCGAGGTTCATAGCGCAGTCAAAACATACGACCAGAGGCAGTGGCCAAATCTGACATATCATTAGGTATGCGGCATGGAACTGACTAAGCGTTACCTAACGGTGAGGTAGAACATGAGTAACCGTCTGGCCATGTCCGCATCAAGATGAATCCAGATGGGCTAATGGGTGAACTTGCTCTGCAGGCGGCCGCCGTTTCAATGAAGCCAGCGGCTGAGCAGGCAGAAGCTCGGCCAGGAACGAACCAGCGCAGCGGCGGAGTTCGCGGAGGAGCTGGCCCCGTCTACTCGACGTAGCAGCGGTCCGGACATGCCGTCGTCGCCCGAGTGACACGTCTACGGCAGCCAGTTCGGCCGGTCACGGGCCGCGGCGGCCGGCATCACGATCGGCCTCCTTCGCCACCATCCCCTGGTCCAGGGGCTGCACCCACATGGGACTGGCGCCTGAACCTGCATCAGGGGACAAATGGCTGGCATGGCGGACTTCCCCTGTCGGGGACCCGCCCCTGCACCAGGGGATGCACGGCAGTGGCGGCCCTGAGCGATGCCCGTGAGGAGCCCGAGACCCCGCAATCGCACGCCGAGATGACGCTCCGCGACGGCTCCCAAGATCTGTGCCAGACCCGAGAACCGACAACGCCTGCGCTCAACGTGGAGGGATAGCGTCGAGCGCTCGTACGGGTCCGTGCGAAGATCGCGACGTGAACGATCTGCACTTCCGCCTCGCCGACGACGCCGACCTCGCCACTCTCGTTCGTCTGCGCGACGACGCTGCCCGCTGGATGCTCGCCGAGGGAATCACCGGCCAGTGGCAGCCCGGCCAGCTGGACGAGGACCACTTCCGCAAGACCATGGCGAATGGTGAGGTCTGGCTCGCCGAGGCCGATGGCCGCGTGGCCGGAGCCTGGGAAGTGTGGTGGGAAGACGAGGATGCTTGGGGACCGCAGCCGCCGGTGGCCGGCTATGTGCATCGGCTGATGGTGGACCGCAGCAGCGCCAAGCCGGGGACGGGGCGTTCTCTGCTGCGTGCTGCGGAGCGCCGCGTTGCTGCGGCGGGGCGAGCGTTCGTGCGTCTGGACTGCCTGGCTGGCAACGCGCGCCTGAACGCCTACTACCTGGAGGCCGGTTACCGGGTCGTCGGCCACAAAGCAGGCAAGCCGCAGCCGGGCGGTGCACCCAAGTCGTTCACGCTCCTCGAGAAGACTTGTGGGCCGACAGCGGGCGGCTGAGCAACTGTGGCCAGGGGGCACGCCCGCTGAGGCGGACGATGGTGGTCGACGTCAGTCTGCGGCTGCGTCCTGGACTTGGGCGGCCCGGGTGCTGGCGAGCCGGTAGGACTCCGTGCCGGTCTCCATAAGGTTCCCGCCGAAGCCGAGCCGGTCGACGATCGCCGCACAGAGCCGCGGATCGGTGAACGTCCCGGTCCACCCCTCCGAACGACTCATTGACGGCGATGGCAACGCTGTTCTTCCCGTTGGGGTGAGCAGCAGGTTCAGGCGGTGACTCCCCCACCTTCACTGCCGATGTGATACGCACCACTGTCCGGCTGCTTCGGGTCGGGCATGCCCGATCATGACCGGATGGACGCTCGTTTCCTTGGCATCCCTGAGCTGGTCGAAGCCCCGCCCGTGGCAGTCGTAGTCGATGTCATGCGTGCTTTCACGGTGGCCGCCTGGGCCTTTGGCCAAGGAGCGGAGAAGATCGTTCTTGCTGAGTCGCTGGACGAAGCCCTGGCGCTCAAGGCTCGCCACCCGGATTGGGTGGCGCTCAAAGACGGTCCGCCTGCACCTGGGTTCGACACCGTCAACTCGCCGGGCCTGCTGCAGTCTATTGACCTTGGCGGACGGACCGTTGTGCAGAAAACCACGGCAGGGACAGTCGGCGCCCTCGCGGTCAAGGATGCGTCACTGGTGCTGTGTGCCGGCTTCGTGGTGGCGGAGGCAACGGCTCGGCTCTTGCGGACACGCAAGAGTGACAGGGTCACGTTCGTAGTCACTGGCGAGGATGGGCAGGCCGATGAAGACCTGGCGTGCGCTCAATACATCGCTCGGAGGGCCACCGAAGCTGGGACGGATGCAGCTGAGTTCCTCCGCCGCGCTGCAGAGTCGCGCGCCGCCGCCGAGCTGGCGGGCGGTGTGCGTCAAGGAGTCCATCCTGACGACGTCGCACTCTGTCTTGAGCTTGACCGGTTCCCCTTTGCCATGGTGGCGACCTTGGAAGACTCACTCATGACCCTCCGTCCGTGCGGCGTACCTTCGCTGCCCGACGAGACTCCGATCTGATCGCTGGCCAGCTCTCGCCATGCCAGAGCCAGCATCCGGGCAACGGGGGTCAGTTCGTAGGCCCACGCCGCACAGGGAGCACAGCCGAGTCCCTGGCTGCTGCGCGGCGTCCAGGGCACGCTCCAGGGTCAGCACCAGTATCCCGGCAGAGGGAGGTTGCCCGTGGCTTCGAGAATTGGGCCGGACGGCCGGGCCGACGACGTGGCGTCTCGGTGGCGCGCCTGATATCGGCAGACCGCCGGGGGTTCAGATAACGTGCAGCACCCCCGATCGCGGCCAGAGCCACCGCGGGGATCGCACCCACGACCTCATGCCACATTTGTCTTCTCCCCGTTCTGCCGAGCTGCGACCAGTGCGAGCCCGCCGATCCCGATGACGAGCCATCCGCCGGACGCCGGTTGGAGCGCGGCTATCAGTGCACCCATAGCCAGCAGCCAAAAACCGAGTTGGCGCGGAAGGCTGCCTACAGTCCGCAAGATCCACTGGGTGAGCGTGCCCAACGCGGCGAGCGCCAGGCCGCAGACCGTGAACCACAGCACCAAGGCCCGGTCGTCGTGGGAGCCGACCGCGCCGATGACGCCGGCCTTCGTGATGTCGCCCCAGACGCTGAACGCGCCGACGACGGCGACGATCGAGTGCATCCCGGCGGCGACGAGCAGCAGTCTCGGAACCCACCTCAGCAGGCCGCTCGCAGCTGGCATCGGGGATTCCGAATGGACCGAAAGAGTCATGATGCTGGTTCCTTTCAAGGGATCCGGCGTATCAACCGATTTCCGGTTGGTTGGACGACAACAAGAGTTCGTACATGGCGACGACCTCGGCCGGCGGTAGCGGCGGCGTCAGATGCCCGGCCCCGATGAGGACCACGTACAGCAACTTCGCCATGCGCTCCGGATCGGCGAAGCCGGCCTGCTCGCACAAGGTCCGCAGGTACGCGGTCCTGGTCTCGTCGACGCGCGCCTGGACGGCTTTGGCCTCAGGGTCCTGCTTGGCCCAGGCCCGCATGGCGATCTCCAGCTCCGGGCCGTCCCGCAAGGCCACCTTCAGCAGGAGCCGTTCCAGCTTTTCCCGCCCGGATCCGGCGTCGGACCGCTCGACGGCCTCGATGATCGCGGCGGTGAACCCGGCTTCGAAGTACGCGAGCAGGCTCGTCCGGTACTTCGGCACCGAGCCGAAGTGGTGGTAGAAGGAGCCTTTGGTCTTGCCGAGGCGCTCGCAGAGCCGCTCGAGCGTCAGTGCTTGGGCGCCCTGTTCCGCGAGCAGGGCGAGGCCCTCCGCCAGCCACGGTTCCTTACCGGTGTCCGTCATCATCCGCTCCGTACCATACTGTTTTGTATGGAGAATGTAGCAGGCTTCAGCGCCCCGCCAAGGGGGGGCTCCGGCTACACAGCCGAGCGTGACTTGGCCTGCTCCGTCACAAAGCCTCTGCCGGAACCCCGTATCTGGTGGCCGAACGGCACCTGCGGCCGGTCGGCAAGGACTGCCTGGTCGCCTTCGGCGGCAACCTCTACTCGGTGCCGGCCCGCAAGGTCCGACCCCGTCAGCTGGTGGAGATCTGGGCCACGCAATCGCAGGTCATGCTGCATTCCACCATCGCGGACGCCAACGGTGAGACGCTGCTGGCCACCCACCCGCGGGCGATCGGCCGCGGGGCCCGCGTCGGGAGAAGAGTCCGCATGCCGACAACTCCTCCCGCGCGATCCGCGGGCACCTGCATCGACGCGGCATCCGTGCGGTCATCCCGCAGCCCGCCCACCACATCGGCCACCGCCTGCGGCGAGGCCGCGCCGGAGGCCGGCCGCCCGGCTCCGACGCCGAGACATATAAGGAGCGCAATTCCGTCGAGCGGTGCATCGCCCGACTCAAGCAGTGGCGCGTCCTCGCCATGCGGACGGACAAGCTCGCCATCGCCTACCAGGCCGCACTCCACCTTGCTGCCATCCTCACCTGGACCCGGCGCTGAGCCAGGCTCCGAAGGATTCGTCAGGTCAACCCATGCACGACGAGCCGGTTCTGTTCTCTGTCAACGATGCCGGCCAAGACGTTTGCCTCCCGCCGGTCCCCACCGAAGAGATGCCGGTCGTGGCTGTCGATCACCTCAGAGATGCCCCGGGTCTCGATCATGTCCGACCACGCGTCCAGGTTCCGGCCGAACCACTCCGGCAGCCCGCACGGCTCACTCACCGCATCCCAGAAGTCGTTGAGTGTCGCGATCAGCCGACCACGCAGGTCAACGACCAGCTCGCTATCCGTCATCGCAGCAGACTGACCAGCCCCCACCACGAGGCACTCACTGGTCAAAGAGACCGGCTCTAGACTAGTCGCCCGGCCGCGAGATAGCGGAAGGAACGGCCTTGCCGGGCAGAGCGAACGGCGGGCACCGTTCATTCGCCCGCGGCGTCCTCAGCCTCCCAGCGAAGCAGGTCGCCTGGCTGGCACGTGAGTACCTCGCAGAGCGCGGCGAGCGTCGCAAAGCGCACCGCCTTGGCGCGGCCGTTCTTGAGTACCGCCAGGTTGGCGGGCGTGATCCCCACGCGGTCCGCGAGCTCGCCCACGGACATCTTCCGCCGCGCCATCATCACGTCGATGTCGACGACGATCGGCATCAGATCACCTCGTCCAACTCGGCTTGCATCTGCGCCGCTTCGACGTCGCGGGCGACGGCTTGGGCGAGCAGCATCCGCAGCATGAGCACGATGAGCGCGACTCCCAGGATAGCCACGCCGATCCCGCCCATGATGAGGGTGACGCCCGGGTCGTCCCTCTGGCCGGGCGCATTGATGGCCGTGACCGCGAACCACACCAGGGCAGCTGCAACGATCGCGCCGATGATGCCGTCCACGTATCGGAAGGCGGCGTGAGAGAACACGGTTCCGCATCGCACCATCGTTGCCAGTCGCCATACGCAGATCAGGGCGACCTGGGCCGTCCCGATGCCCAGGATCGTGATCACGCGTAGCGGGGTCAGTGGGAGTGACCCGTCCTCCGGGTCGTTCCCACTGACCAGCGCCCACACCATCAAGACCTGTACGAACACCGTGCCGGTGAGCACCACCACGAGCACAGCACGCAGCGCGAACACTGTCAGCTTTCCCATGCCCCGTCCTTCCATCGAGTTACGACTGGAATCTATCGAATCTCGATAGATTCAACAAGGGCTGGGCTGGAGGGGTGAGCGGTGGTTTCGCGCCATGAACGTGATGCCGCCGCCCACCCCTGCGGCGTGGCGCGATGCGAAGAATTTCGATCTCGCCGAAGTCGACCTCGCTCATACTCCAGTGAGACTTCGTGTCCTGAGCTGGCTTCTGTCGCTATCCGGATCATGGTGGGGATGGATGCCGAGGCGTGGGCGGCGGAGCTGGGGGCTGTGTTCGCTCGGGTGGCGGGTCGGTTTCCCCGGGTGGATCTGCGGTGGCGGATGCGGGGGTATCTGCGTGGTCTGCTGGCTCCGGTGACAGTGTGGGGACGCCGCCACCCCGGTCTCCACCGGTGGCGGTGGAGACCGGGGTGGCGGCCTGAAGCCGAGCTCGTCGGCACCCACCACCTGGAGGATCAGCGGTTCACCAACTTGGTGCAGTCAACAGACCAGCCACGGTATCCGGGCAGGTAGCCCACTGGTCATGACCTTGACCAGGTCGGGAAAACCGGTCCCGGACCAGCGACCCGCGGTGGGTCTGCACCAACACCCGGCGCCCTGCCACGACGTTGCGTGTCGTTGTCACGCGGGCCCACGCCGCGCAGGCTCACCTTGCCCGGACCACGGGAGCCCGAGACCCCCAGCAAAACGGAATCCATCATTCACATCGGCTGAACGATCCGGGAACTGCAACGTCACCCTCTCCCCCGCCGACGCCGGCGCACCGCCGGCGGTAGATGGCATCCGACTGGCCGGACGCCGGAACCAGCTATGCGCTCTGGGTCAGCAGACCGGCGTCGATGACCTCAGCGATAAGGGTGGCGCCGCGGCTGTTCTGGTGGATGTGGTCGGTCGTGAGCACGAGACCTCGCCGCCGCGAGATCGTGTCGAGGCTGCGGCGCAGCACTGCGTGCTGGACGAGGACGCCGGCGACCGCCGCGGGCGTCACCTCCCGGTATGGAATCGGCGGCGGGTCCGCTTGGCGCAGTTCCCCGAGCTGGCGTTCGTGGAGCGGAAGGTAGGCCACCTCGTTGGTGGCTGCGACCTCGGCGATCATCTGGCTGTATGCCTGCGATGCCTGTGCCGCTGCGCCATCGAGTTGTTGTCCGAGCACGGGTAGCGACAGCAGAGCGATCGTCGCGTCGGTCTCCGCTCGCAGCCGTGCGACGACGGCCCCCAGGCACTGTTGGAACCAGCCGGCTGACGGGCGATCCGGGAGTTGTTTGCGCTTCATGGCCTGCTCGACGGGGTAGCCGGCAAGGCTTGCTCGGGCGTCGTTAGTCCCGATCAACACGGTGACCACATCGGGCGGGTCCGCAACGACGGCATCGAGGCGCTGCAAGAGGTTGTAGGCGAAGTCGCCGTTGGCGCCGAAACGGGCAAGCTGCACGTCACCGGGAGGGTGACGTCGTCCGAGAAGATCCAGGTAGTCGACGCTGAACTGCGCGCGGGTGAGGCTGTCCCCGAGGCACGCGATGCGTGTCGTCACGGCGCTTCCTCCAGGCCGGGCGTGCCGATGCGTTCGGTCGGGCGGGTGTCGGTCCGAGGACGGTGGTCAGTGCCGAGGCTCGCGGTGATGGCCAGGATGGACGTCGGTCCCTCCATGTCGACCACGTGCCATACCCCGGCCGGGTTGATGGTGGCCTCGCCCGGCCCGAGCAGAACACGGTCGGGCACCCCGTCCACGTCGCGGGTGACCGTCACAGCCCCGCTGAGGCAAACGACCAGTTCGTCGCCTGCAGGGTGGCTTTCCCAATGGTCACCCGGGCCGTCACCGTCGAAGATCATCACCATCCGGCCCTCGGCGCCATCTGCCGCGACCGCGGCGCTGTAGGCCTGGAGCACCTCCGGGTCCCAGGCGAAGCCCTCGACGGGTTTCGCTCTCGATCCCAGTCCGAGGTGCACGGGGGTGGTCCGCAGGTCCATGGCATTGCGTGCGTCGTTGACGAGTCTCATACCGACGATCGTCCACGGCAGCGATCGGGCGGTCTTGAAGAAAAGGGAAGAGAAGCCGACGCGACGGGCGGACGGTTGGCTACTCCCCGGCTCCGAGGAGGATTTCGCTGCGACGCCAGGCCGTCGGCGATCGGCCCGTGAACTCACGCCAGTCCCGCACGAGATGGGCCTGGTCGGCGTAGCCGGAGACGGCTGCCACATCGGCCCACGGGAGCGGGTCGCGCGCCGCCGCCAGTTCGTGCGCGTGCTCGAAGCGCAAGACTCGGGCGAAGGTCTTCGGCGACAGACCCACCTCACCGCGAAATCGCTCGGTGAGGTACCGACGGCTCCAGCCGAGTTCCGTGGCGACCGCACCAACCTGGACGCAACCCCGCGCGCCGACGAGGCGGCGCCACGCCTCGCCTACCTCGGGGCGCACCCGGCTCAAACGGTCGCCGCCGGCGCCACGGCCGACAGCTCGGAGGAGCAATTCGTCCAGCGCCGCGAACCGCGCCGCCCATGTCGTCGCCGCTCGGAGCCGGTCGACCAGCTCGACGCCAAGCGCTCCGAGAAGCTCGTCAAGTGGGACCAGTCGGTGGGCGAGCTCGGCGGCGGGCATGCCGTAGATGGCCCGGGCCCCGAGCGGGGTCAGCGATACCTGCACACCATGCTGGCGCCCGTCGTGGTGGATCGCGACGGACCGGCACATCAGACCGCCGGCCACACTGCTGAATCCGGTCACCGGTGACCCGTCGTCAACGCCTGCCGCCACCTCCAAAGGGTCTGACAGGCTGATCACCGCAGTGAGCGCGCGGCTCGGCGGGCCGCAGTGCACCCCCGCCGGGATCCCGCGGAGGTCGAAACCGATATACGAGTCGACGTACTGCCGCAATGCGGGCGCCGGACGTGCACCGATCCCGGTGGCCGTATGGTCCTCCATTTTCGTCAGTGTACGAGCCTCTTGTCGCGGCGGCGGACCTCGGTCCAGCCGCGCCGAGGGCCTGTAGGGCTGGTTCATGCCCTTGGCCACGATGCCTTGTGCACAATCGGCCACTGACCATATGCCTAGCGCCATGGTCGTGAACGCGTGGCGAGTGCGGGCCACGGCGGAGGACTTCGACCTCCCTCCAGACGGACTTCCCTTCGATGTACGGCTGCTGACGGCGAACCGGGCAGAGTGGTTGCGCGAGGCAGGCCTGGAGGCAGGCACGCCGTTCCTCATCTCGCCGGTGTTCGAATACGACGTCGTCCTGAACCGCTTCTTTCAATCGCCGGGTATGCGGATGCACGCGGTGAACGCCAGTTCGGCTACGCCCGGGACCTGGCGGCGCTCCTGACCTTCCCGTGGGTATCGCGGCGCGGTAGGGGCTGGCGGGACGCGGCCGAGGAGGACCACCTCGCTTACCTGGCCTGGCGGCGCCGGGACGGCGACGGGCCGCGCATCGCCGGGTCGACGTGGAACCGCGAAGTGGCGGGGGTCGACGCTTTCTACAGGTGGGCGGTGCGTGCCGGGCACGTACCGACGAGCCCGATCCAGCAGGTGGCCAGGCGCCTGCGGATTGGCGCGCAGCTGTCGCGCCGGACGGCGGACGAGCAGCGGCCGGCGACGTACGCGCGGGATACCGGGGCCGTGCGGGTGGAGTGGCTGCCGCCGGTCTCCTACCGGGTGTGGCGCGCACCGGGTTCACCGGCTCCGTCGTGACCGACCCGGCCCGCCTGCGCCGCGTCTTGGCCCGCCACGACCCCGAGGTCTACCCCGGCACCTACGTCACCTGCGTCTTCAACCCGGAAAAGGCACTGTGTCGACCCCGCTCCGCCCCCGAAGGCCGAGCGGGTCCAGTCCCGCACGACTGCCAACCGCTGGAATGCCGAACGTCGCGCTGACCGCCGACAACACCACCACCCTTGCCGCCGAGGCCGACCGCATCGACCACCGACTCCGCGCCAGCCCGTCCTCCCACCTCTGCTGAACGCCGGCCTGGCTCGGCGCCGCGACGCGAGCCACGCCTTTCTCACCGCCAACAGGGCTGCCCAGTGACCGCCCACCGTGACCCACTGCCGAGCCGCACCGACGTCCACGCCGCCATCGACAGCCTGACGTCCGGGACGGGCCGACGTCCGAGCGTGTTGGCCCTCGCCACTCGCCTCGGCCTCGCCAACACGACCTTCCGCCGCAACTACCCAGACATCCGTGCTGAGCTCGCCGCCATCGCGCGCACGCCAAGCGGCGCGCCCGCAGCCGACGCCCACAGCAAGGTCCAGGCCAACAACGCCCTGCTGCGACGGGACAACCGCGACCTCGCCGAACAGCTCGAACTCGCCATGGCCGCCATCCAACGCCTGAGCATCGACAACGGTCTCCTGCGCGCCGCCCTTCACGATGCCCGCGCTGCCACCCCACTGCCCCGCCGCCCCGGATGACCGACTCCGTCGCCACCAACCAGGTGCGCCAGCGAGCTGTCGTCCTGGGCCAGCTGAGGTCTGTCGGTGGGGGCCGATACCTTCACCGTCCATGACGACACATTCCAAGCCGCTGACGGCGATGTTGACCGACCCCATGGGCGGAAGCCTGGGTCTTAGCCTGCCGCCGGGCTCACTCGTGACCGAGACCAACGATGGTCCTTGGCCTGAGCCGCTGCTCTGGGTGGCCGAAGGGGTGGCAGCGCCCGGTACGTGGGCCGAGTACGTGCCGGCCCGGGACGTGGGACTGCAGCCTGTACTTCTCCAGGATGAATCCGGTATCGAGGAGTGGTGGGACGGCGCGCTGGATCCCGGCATGATATCGGACCCCGGCGGCCATCATGCCGAGGAGGTCCTCAAGGACTTTTGGGAGTCTGCAGCATCGGAAACCGAGGAGAACGAAGACGACGAGGACGCGGGCGAGACAATAGCCCCGTTCACCGGTAGCTGGCCTGGGCTTGCGCCGCCAGGGAGGACAGCGGCAGATCCGGACACTACTGCCGCGGACGTGGCCAAGGCTTTGGTCGGGCACTCGCTCAAGAGCCCTCGGCTGGCGTTGGTCCCGGTGGGCCGGGCTGCGGACCTCCTCGCGGCAATTGGCTGGTCAGGGCCGGTCAACTACGAAAACGATGTGGCCCGGCTGTGTGCCGTTCTCCGTTCCTGGGAGGACCGTTTCGGAGTCCGGGTGGTTGCCCTGTCGTACGCGCGGCTGGACCTGTCGGTAGCAGCCCCTCCCCAGACGCTGGATGAAGCTCTCGCGGTCGCCGCGGAGCACTTTGCGTTTTGCCCTGACAACATCTGGCAGGGGTACGAAAGCATCCGCGTCTACGCGGAGGAAGCTCTGGTGGGTAACCCCCACTGGACGTTTTGGTGGGACTGAAAGCCGACCCGCGTCGGTTCGGCGGGCTGCCATCATGCTCAGATGGCCCACGACATAGTGTTCTTCCTCGCCGCCGACGACAAGACCGCTGCTGCGACGCGCCCGCGGGGACCTGGCGAGGCTTTTGAGTCAGTGACCTGCCGTTTCATTGAGCCGGACAGTGCCATCGCCGAATGGGACATCTACTTCGAGGAGCCTTCGGCCGATGCCCCGCCGGTTGAGCAGCTCCTTGGGTGGGCGTGGCCAGAGTGGGTCACTGCCCCCTTGAACGACGGCGTCGAGGTGTTCGCTCTGCCGCAGCGGTTGACCCGGGCGCTGGCCAACGCGAGTCCCGCCGAGCTGGAAGAGCTTGCAGCCCGCTGGACCACGCGCCTCCGATCCGAGGACGGAGACGACATGACCGACGACGACCTGCTGGCTGTCCTGCAAGGCGTTGCCCGCCTCGCAGCGTCAGCGGTGAATACGGGTGGCGGCCTCTACAGCTGGAGCTTCTGACCGTCCCTCCGCGAGGGGCGCTCGTTCTTGACGCCGCTGCACGCCAGGAGCTCGGCCCCGGTCGCGTCGAAGTACAGGGTGAAGAACCAGGACCGGTCTGCAGCGACGATGTTGCCCGTACGCAGTTGCTCCTCGCAGTGCCGAGCACGGAGGATCTCAACGGTCTCGTCGAGGCCGAGGGTTGTCAGGCCGATTTTCAACGACCGCCTCAGCCTTGTCGCAGCGACGCCAAGGACCATCCACTGTGGCGGCTGTCCGCCGTAGAGCATGACCTCGCCGTCGGCGGCGATGGCGTCGCGCGCTGCCTTGCAGGCACTGGTCTGGCCTTTGAGCATCGCGGTGATGTCGCGCTGGCTTGGATTCTCGTCTTCGGTGGCCACGCGGCGACTGTAGAGACCGAACACAGGCGTTGCCACAGGATTCGGCGTGACCTGCGCAGGACTTTGAGACATCGGCGGTCGTGACTGGTAGAGCTGGAGACCGGCATGTCAACGATCAAGTATTTCCCCGCGATCTGCATGATCAGCGTCAGGTACCTCCCACCCTGGCGGTCACGATTCTCCAGGGGGACGCTGCCCGTTGAGGGTGCTCGTAACAAAAAACTGCCGGAGTAATGCCGAGATGATCTGGTATCCGACCGACCGCGAGGAAAAGCCGTTGGCTGTCGGTGTTCCCTGCTGGAACGATCCTGGGATGACCGACCACCGTGACGCCGTCCTCCGCCTGTGGGGTCGCCAGCTCTACGAGCGTCAGGGCGAGCCCCTCGCCTGGGCGGAGGCGGTCCTGGAGGCCACCGGTCGCCCGCCGACCGCCGTCACCGCGGCGATGTCCGGCCGACTCGACGCCCTCGCTGACTCCCCATCGGACCGCGCATGGCTGCTGTTCCGTACGGTCGCCAAGCTGGCCGCGAACCTGCGGGGCGACGGCCGCTACGACGCGGACGTCGGCACCCGAATCGGCCCACTGGCCCTGTGGCTGGGCGAGGTCGAACCACCGCTCGCCGGCCCGCTCGGGGACGCACTCGGCCACCCGCCGGACGGGCCGACATCCCTCGTCACCGTCCACGCCGCCGAGTTGAGCTGGAACCGCACGATCCGGCTGCGGGCGATCGATGCCCTGCTGGAGTGGGCCGAGCTCGGCCATCCGCAGGCCCGGGCGGCCCTGTCCGAGGTCGCCTCCGACCACCAAACGCGGGATGTCACCGTTTGGACCAAGGCACTCAACCGGATCGCCCTGTTCGGCGACGCGAGCCTCGAACCGGGCCTACTGCGCGCACTCGCCGACACCGGGCACCGCGGGGTGCGGTGGTCGGCGCTCGCCTGTGCCGAACTCGGCTTCCGCCGGGCCGTTCCGCTGATCACCGCCCTGCTGGAGCATCCCGATCCGATGGTCCGCGAGGGTGCCTGCGAGGCGCTCGGCCTCCTTGAGGAACACGCCGCCGTTCCCGCCCTGACGGCCCGGCTGAACGACGAGACCACCCGGGTACGCAGCAGGGCCGCCCTGGCGCTCGGCCAAATCGGCGGCGACCGGGCACTCGCTGTGCTCTGGCAGGCCATGATGGAACGCCGGAACTCGAAGGCCGGCCATCTCGCCTCAGCGATCGCTGCCTTCGGCCCGGCGGTGGTGGACGACCTGATCGCCCTCACCACCGATCCCGACCCGGACCTCCGAGCACTGGCCTGTCGCGCTCTCGGCTCCACCGCCGACGACCGGGCCCTGCCGGCACTGGAACGCCTCGCCGCCCACGACCTCGCCAGAACCACCCTCGGCGGCCTCGTGGCAACCGCCGCCAAGCAGGGACTGCGGACCGCGCACCGCATTCGCGCGCGCACCGCATCGACCTGAGCTCGACGCTGACCGTCGACACGGCAACATAGCGGTCAATCGGTCAATGCCAAACCTGGCTGCAAGATGCCTTCGACCCCGGACACATCCGTCCAGGACTCCAGCCATTCGCGCGCCGTGGCCAGGACGGTGGTCATCGGGCACAGGTCCACGGGGCCGGCAGACCGTGCCCGGTGAACGCCTCCTCGAGGAGTGCCCTGCACTCCAGGTACGGGCGCGGCAGCTGGCGAGGAACAGGGCGAGGTCACGCACGATGGCCAGTGCGGCGTCGATGGTGCCGTTGGTGCGGGGCAGCATTCCGGCACGCCGGGATCACTGACGCGAGCGGATCATGAAGTCGAAGAAGGCCTCCACCAAAGGTCGCAGGGGGTCGGGGACCGCGAGGACCCGGCGTTGCCGGCGGCCGGCCGCGAGCCGCTCGGCCTGGTGTCGGCGTACTACCTAACCTCCCCAACCGCGTGCGGATGAACGTCCCCAGCTATGTCGTGTGCGGGAGCACGGCCGAGTCAGCCCCTGACGATGCAGAAGGGATGACCAGCTGGATCGGTGAGGACCCGCCACCTGTCCTCATGAGGCTGGTGATCCGACTTGCCTGCGCCAAGCTCCAGCAGCCGGGCCTCCGCCTCGTCCAGGTCCGCAACGTCGAAGCAAAGGTGAAGCTGCTGGGGAACGGCCTGATCAGGCCAGGTCGGCGCACGGTAGTCGTCGACTCGTTGAAAGCCGATGAGGAGTCCATCCTCACGGTTGAGACCGGCAAAGTCGGCGTCCGACTTCGGGTGGGGTTCAAGGCCGGTGGCCTGCTGATAGAACGCTGCCAGAGCCAGTGGATCAGGGCAATCGAGTGTTATCGCGCTCAACTTCATCTGCAAGGGCATGACACCTCCGAGCCGATCAACAGACTTTCCCGATGCCCACCCTAAGAGGTACTGCCCCGGTCGGTTTCACGAAGTGGCCTGTCAGGCCACGTCAGTGTCCCGTTCGATGGCCTTGAGTCGGTTCTTGAGCCGGTGGCTTGGTCCGTTGATGGAGATGACGTCACAGTGGTACAGGAGGCGGTCGAGGGTGGCGGTGGCGAGGACCTCGTCAGCGAGCACCTGTCCCCATTCGCTGAAGATCTTGTTCGAAGCGAGGATGCTCGATCCTTTTTCATACCGTTTTGAGATGACCTGGGAGACCAGGTTCGCTTCGCCGCGTTCGAGGATCTCGTAACCCACCTCGTCGACCACGAGAACGCCCGGCCGCAGGTAAGTGCCCAGCTAGTTGGCCAGGCGCCCGGCTGCTTCGGCGGCCTTGAGGTTGCGGACCATGTCGTCGAGGCTGGTGAAGTAGACCGAGTAGCCGGCCCGGCAGGCCGCGACGGCCAGAGCGACGGCGATATGCGTCTTGCCCACCCCGGGCGTACCCAGGAGAGCGGCGTTCGCCTTAGCTTCGACGAACGAGAGGGTGGCGAAGTCTTTGCCCTTGCGCGGGTCGAGGTCAGGCTGGAACGAAAAGTCGTACTCATCGAGCGTTTTGTGGTGCGGCAGCCGCGAAAGTCGCAGGCCCTGGCGGAAGCGGCGGTCGTCGCGGACGGCCAGTTCCTCCGAGAGGACCAGGTCGAGGAAGTCGAGGTAGCCCATCTTCGCCTCGTCCGCCCGGCGGGTGAACTCGTTGATGGTTTCCGCGAGGTGGGGCAGGCCGAGCTTGCCGGCCGTGGTGCGGATGCGGTTGCCGGTCAGCTCGCTCAAGACGATTCCTTCGTCGCTCGATGGGTGGTGAACGGGCGGGCGCCGGTCAGTCCGTCATAGACCGACAACGGTCGGCGCCCGACCTCGATCCGGGTGGCCGCGGCCCGGTTCAGCAGGGCCTGCAGCGGTCCGGTCTCCTCGCCCCGTGGCCGTTCGCGGCGAGGCTGGACCGGGACGTCGCCAGTAGTGGTGCGGCGTCCCTTGCCGGGGGCAGGCCGCGCCAATGGGACTCGTCGACGACGCGGGTACCGCGTCCGATCGCCCGGGGATGCGCGGGTCCGTATGCCTCGTCAGGGCGGACTGATATGTTCCGGCCATGGGTGCTGGGGTGATGGGGAGCGGTGCGCGATCGGACATGACGTGGCCCGCGCGGGCCACGCCTGCACGGGCCGCGGATTGGGTGCTGCGTCCTGCGCTGGCAGCGGACATTGAGGTGATCGCGGAGTTGCGGGCCACGGTCATGCGTGCGGACTTGGAACGCCTTGGGCGCTACGACGAGCACCGGGTACGGCAGCGGCTGCGGGACTCTTTCTGTCCGCAGCACACGTCGATCATCGTGATCGACGGTGAACTGGCAGGTTGCGTCACGGTCCGGCCCGCCGAAGGCAGGGAGTGGCTGGAGCACTTCTACCTTGCTCCGCACTGTCAGGGCCGAGGGCTCGGATCCGCTGTGCTGCGCACGGTGCTGGAGCGGACGGACGCGCACGGCATGACGGTGGGTTTGAATGTCTTGCAGGGCAGTGCTGCCCGTGGGCTCTACGAGCGCCACGGATTCGTCGTGGAGGCCCAGGATCCGATCGATGTTTTCATGATGCGCCTGCCGGGGGCGATGGCGAGCGCTCCTGCGAAAGCATGACCACCTCTCAACGGTGCGAGAGACTGCCGTCTCGTGACCTGACAGCGCCCGCACGGGTTCTTGGCGTATGACCAAGAAGTGGGCCCGTACGGCGGCCTTGCCCCATCTGCTTTCTGCGGCGTCTCGCGTACGCATCTCGGCGATTTGATCCAGGAGCACCTCGACGACATCGGCCAGGCGGGCGCCGACCCGGCCCGCGAGGGCGAGACCGATCGCGGCCAGTGGATAACTCAAGCGCTCGATCCGCTGTCCGTGCCCTCGGGTTAGGCCGGTTATCGGTTCGACGAACGTGCGGCGTCCACGCTCGGCGTTCCTGCCAATGAAGTGGCGGATCGGCAACTGGAGTACGACGCCTCGTTCCAGCCCGCAGGTAGAAACCGTGAACCCGCGCGGACACGCTCCGCGACCCAGGCACCAGGCGCCTGCGGCAGTGCGCCGCAGATCAACACGCACTATCGCGGGAGCAGCAACTCCTCCAGCCCGCGCAAGTTCTCATCCACAGCCCCGAACTGTAGGCCCAGTCACAACTGATTGGGAATGAACTGACACGGATTCATGCTCGAAACAGGGCTGGTCAGGACATCAACGAGCGCCTCGGCCAGCTCACCCACTCGGCGGCGTCGAGCCGGTCGCGGCCCGCCTTCTGGTTGCCGCTCCAGATCCCGGTGCCCGTTCTCGGTCCCGTCGCGGGCCATGACGACGGCGCGAGTGGCCTCAAGGCCCGTCTGGAACGCTGCGCCGAGCTGGCGGATGGACTTGGTCCCGGCGGGCTTGGCGCCGCTGGCACATAGTGGACTGACATGGGGCGGACCGGCAGGAAGGGTCGATCGTTGTCACGAGCTCTCGTAAATCATGGCAAGGATCGTGGCAGCTAGGAGCCAGACCACGAGAAGGACGACAAAAACGATTCCGGTAACCCTGAGCCATTGTTGTCCGCGACCTGATTGTTCGACACGCCAAGTGGTCGGATAGGAGATTGACCCTCGTCGAGCTGCCGCATCGAGATTCAAGCTAAGCTTTCGAATACCTGCGGCGAGAAATGCAAATAGCGCAACCACAAACAATGCCAAAACGACATCTCCACCTACAGAGCTACCGCCAGGTGCTAGCCATTGAGCGATTTTTCGGGCCCACGCCAGCACGAGGAGGTTCAGCCATGCGAAGGAAACCCAGTACACAGCGCGCGTGGTGTTCGCTGCAGGCCCAGCCAGCGGCTGTAGCAGGAGAAGCCGTCGGAGTGTGGGCCGCTGGAGCTTCTCTGGAGTTTCCTCCCCTGCTTTTTCGGCGACTTGGTAGCAGCGTTGCAGCCACTCTTCAGCCTCTTGCGTACGAGCTGTTCCGGGCTCGAGTAGTTGCCTTGCCTGGATCCAGTTGGTGATGAACTGCACCTCGAGCCCGGCCTTCTCCAGGCGAATTCTGTAGCGGTGCTCAAAATCTCGCTTTCGTCGGTAGTCTTTGAACATGAGACCTGCAGCGCCGATTGCAGCAGTGCTGCAGGCGGTGACAACCGGGACCACGATCTCCGCGTAGTTGTTCGCAGGCATGATCCGAGTTTCGCGGGGTGGTCTCCACCAGGTTTGGGAGCCATACCACTGTGTCACTCCAAAGGGATGAAGAAACGGTTCTTTCGATCCATTTGGCAGGTCCATCCCTTGCTCGTGAAGGCCGCCAGCTCACCGTTCCAATTCGCGCCGCCGCTCCGGTCAGGATTTGCCTCTGCCGTGCAGCTCCAGTCACGGAAGTCGGCCAGTCCGCATGCTCGATGCCTGTCACTCGAGGCCGCGGGCAGACAAGAAGTCCAGCAGGACACAGATGTCGGTGGCGTCGTTTCACTTCGTCTCGCGCTCCAGCGCCCGGAATTCCCGTGAACGGACGGAGTCCAGCAGGCCCGGTCGGTCGAACCGACTGGCAGTGCCCCTGGCCACTGGACAGGCAACGCCACTACCGCCTCCTCGCCGAACTGGTCGAGGCCGTCGAAGCGCTACCCGAGTTCCAGCCAAGCGTGCTCTTCGAAGCGACGACCCTCTCGCCCCGAGCGGGACCTCACCCTTGGCGGCCTCCCGGCCGGGGAGCTCTGCGTCGTGCTGAACGTGGCCGCGACCAAGACCACGCGCCCCGGTTGCCTGACCGTCCACGGGCACGGAGCCGCGCCTACGGACGCGGGCAGCCTCAACACGTTGCCCGACTTCATCGTCCCGCACCACGTCATGACTCCGTCCGAAGACGGCAAGGGGCGGACCGGGTCAGACCTGGAGTGGCCTGTGCGGTCTTCACCGTTGTCACCAGGGCCCTTTCGACCTCATAGCGGTTCTGTCCAGTCGCCTTCGCCTACTCGGTGACCGCGTCGTGCACCGCCGCCGCGGATTCCAGCCACGGCCGCCACCCCTCCGCGCTGTACGGGCCGGCCGTCGCGCGGGCCCGGCCTGATCGGCCGCACGCCGGAGCTGGACCAGCTCGTCGTTCAGTTCGATGGCCACCGCGAGATCCCAAGGTCTGGATCGGCCCGGCCCGTCGGCGCCGCGCCATGTCGTGTGCCAGGGCGGCTGGTACCTCTCCGCCGGTACTCAGCCACCCGCCGTCCGCCCCCATGGGGAGCATCCTCCAGCATCACGTCCAGGCCCAGCCGCTTGAACCGGAGCGGGTGACGGAAGGCATCCTCCCGAGTCCACCGCCCCATCAGCATGTGCCGCCGCCGCCCCCACCGCTGGACGTTCTCTCGATCCCGCAGGAGAGACGGCGCGCGGCCACTGAGCAAACCGACGGCGCCACCCCCGGCGCCGTCGCGGGCTGCCCCCCAGCACCAGGCTCCGCAATGGGGGCCGCGACCGTGTTTCCCCGTGGTCGGCATCGTCCGGCGCTCAGGATCCGAAGACACGGAGCACACGGGGTGCGTTGGGGAGCTCTTCCGGGACGGTGGCGATGCCGGTCAGGGGCATCAGGTACCCGCTGGCGCAATCGCCGGGCTGCTGATGGTCGATCTCCCAGTCCCAGCCGGCCGGAAACGCGAGGGAACTCGTGGCATAGAGCGGCTTGCGGCAGGACCGACACCAGTAGAACGACCGGCCCATCACGCCACCGCCCCCTCACACGGACTCAGCGCGCGGGCGGCGGCGTAATCGGCGGGCCCACGTCGCGCAGGCTGACATTGTCCGGACCACGGGAGCCCGTGACCGCAGCAAAACGGAACCCATCATTCACATCGGCTGAAACGATCCGCCAGCCGCAACGTCACCCTCCGAGACAAAGTCGCCCTCCCCCCGGCGCTCCATCCCAGGACTTCCATGACGTTGCCCTCAGGCGGACGGTGATTCCCGCAGCGGCGGGTCTCACGCACCGCGCGGCCCGGTGCGTGGGATCGTGCTGGTGTCCGCGGTAGGGGTCCTTGGTCCGTCTGTTGCGTCGTCGCGCTGCCGGCCTCGGGCTCGGCCACGCTGGAACGGCCGTCGCCCTGTCCCGCCCGGGCCGTGGCCGCCGCGGCCGTCGCCGCGCTGGTAGGCGACTTGGTGGGGTGCGGGCTCCGAGTCGGACGTGGACTACTCCGGCACCCTGGACCGCCCCGAGACACCGCGCTCCTAGCGATGACCGACCTGGCGGGAACGCACGGCAAGGGGCAATTCACCCTGTGGGTCGGGAAGTGCGCGGATAAGGGCACATGCGCCTTCGACTATCGATCTCGAGTCACCGTGCGGGGCGCGATCGATCAACTGACCAACCATCAAAGGGACGCGTTCCAGATGGCTTTGGGCCTGGCGTCAGCGGCTCCGTGCCCGAAGGTCCCCCGAACTCGGAGAGGCGACACAAGGGGCCAAAGGAGCGTTCCGCCCACTGTGGGTCACGAAAGCATAACTGAGAAGTGCGGCTTGGTCATATGTCGGTGGCGGCATGTAGCCGTCCCCTTACGCTCCTTCCCATGCGGCGGCGGTGCACCATCGAGCCGCTTGACTGGGGGGTCGCGGTGACGCTGTACGGACGGGCGGCGGTGCTCGATGACGTCGTGCCTTCATTGGTGGGGCTCGAGTCGCAGGGGACCGCCCGGCTGCGGATACCGGGCGGGCGTCCGCTGCTGATCGAGTGCGGCGGCGGGCGGCTCACCGGCAAGACCGCGCTGCTGAAGGAGCTTTCGAAGCGGTACGCGCAGCGCATACCGCAGGCGTACGCCGACCTCGGGGCGGCGGACTTCGGCCAGCCGGGGCTCGCCTCCCTGGCCGACGAGACCACGGCGAACGCCTCGCGCACCTCGGACCTGCTCTTCTACCTGATGGACGGGTTGAGCCGGAAGCCGAACGAGTTCGCCGGGAAGTTGTCCTTCCCCCGGCTCACCCAGGGGCTGCTCGCGGTCACCAGCTGGCAGTCCGAGAGCGTCCAGCCCGCCGAGCTGCAGGCCGCCCGTCGCCGCCTCGCGGGGCTGTTACGGGAGAGCCAGCCCGACCTCCAGGCGCGCAACCAGCGGGTGTCGGGCTGGATCGGACAGGTCACCCAGGGCATCACCGCCGCAGCGGGGCTGGGACCCGGGGTGAGCGAACTCGTCGGGCCGCTCACCGACATCGTCACCACCGAACTGCTCGGCCCGCGCGCCAACAAGCAGGGCCTGGGTTGGTGGGCCGGTCGTCGGGTCGGCCCCCAGGGGGACGGACACGCCCAGTTGACCGATCTCGCCATGTGTTTCCGCGGCGACGGGGGCGACCGGCGGCGGGCGGAGCACCACTTGGTGGCCGCCCTCCTGGAGGACATGGCCGACCACTACACCTGGATGCGCCTGAAGAACCGGGTGCCGCGCCCGCTGCTGCTCCTGGACAACGTCCACACCCCGCTGGGTGTGACGGTCCTGGACGCGCTGACCCGCGCCTGGCACGACGAGCCCACGCGGACGCACCCCGGCGTCGTCGCGGCGGCCCTCGCCCAGGAGCCCGCCGTGCCCGACACCGAGGGCACCGCCCCGTCGACGAGGAGTGCGGCGGGCCCGTACTGGCGGCAGGACCGGCCGCAGACGGCGGCCGGCTGGGTGCTGAGGCTGCCGATGGCACAGCTCGACCTCGACGAGGTCAAGGAGATGTTCGGCGACGACCGTCCGGAGCCCGACACCGCCCACGTGATCCACCGGCTCAGCGCCGGGCGCGCCGGGATAGCCCACGCCCTGGTGCTGTCCGTCCGGCAGAAGATCGGCCTCCGTGAGCCCGTCGACCACGGCGCGCTGCTCGACCTGCCGCTCGACCTGCCGCTCGACGACGGACCGACGCTGCCCGTGTACGAACGGCTGCTCCGGCTCCTGGTCCCCGACGGGGAGGCCCGGGCCCGCCTCGCCGCCTACACCCCGGCGCTCGACGACGCGGCCGCCCACGCACTCGATGCCGACCACGTGCCGCACGGAGCCGACGGACAGCCCGTGGCGGCGACCGGCAGAGTTCCAGTGGCGCAGACCAAGCGCCTGTTGCGGAAGGACTGTTGGAGCCATCACCCCTGGCCGGGCACCGGCGGGCCCTTCGTCGGTGATCCCACCCTGCGGGCCCTGCTCGTACACGACCTCCGCACCCGCACCGGCGTGGCGCCCGGAGGCGGGGACTGGCGGGGCAGCCACCGGCGGCTGCGCCTCCTGTACGCGCCGGGCGCCGCCGACCCGCGCGAAGCCTGCTACTTGCACCACTCGCTCGCGATCGGCGACACCGACGTCGTCGTGCGCGCCCTGCACCGCCGCCTGGCCGAGCAGGACGCGCCGGGGTGGCTCGCCACTCTCAACCTGGTCTGCGCCGCACCGCATCCCCCGGAGCACCCGGCCGTCCCGGCTGCGGATCCCGTGGAAGACCGGCTCGCGGCCGACAACGACCCGGTGCGCCAGGCCGTGCAGCTCCTCGTCCTCAACCTGTGGCGGCAGTCGCACCCCCTCGCGCACCCCGACCCGAGGAAGGTCAACGCAGTCCGGCTGCAGCTGCTCACCCTGGCCCAGAACAGCGCCGTCGGCCCCCAGGAGGTCTTCTACCAGGCCTACGAGGAGTGGCCCCGGTTTCTGAACCGCTGGATCCAGGCACCCGATCTGCCGACCTACGGAGAGCACCGCCCATGACACTTTGGCCCGCCGGACCGCTGAACCGCGCCCTGCTCATCGCCTCCGTCGCCGTCGTCCTGGCAACCGGCGGCTACGTTTCCTACGACCAGTGGCTCGCCGAGGACCCGGCCTGCGCCCCCGGCGTGGCGAAGCGGGGCCCGCGGCACGAGTGCGTCGGCGTCACCGACGGCGGCTACGTATTCGCCCCGTCGCTGAAGCAGGTCACCGACCGCATCAAGGCGGAGAACGACAGCGTCGCCGGGAAGTCGCCCGCCACGATCGCCCTGATGATCCCCATGATCTCCGACAGCCAAGCAGAGCAGCAGGAATACGTCGAGCAGGTGCAGGGCGCCTATCTGGCCCAGTACCGCGCCAATCACCAGGCCAACGGCAAGCAGCCGCCCATCCGGCTGGTGCTCGCCAACCCCGGCCGGGGGTACAAGGAGTGGCGTACCGTCGCCGACCAGCTCGCGCGGGCCGCGGCCGACAAGAAGGACAACCTGCGCGCCGTCGCCGGCATCAACATCAGCATCACCGAGACCGAGGAGGCGGTCCGCTACCTCACCAAGGACAAGGGGATCCCGGTCGTCGCGGGCCCCATGACCGCGGACGACATCAAGAACACCGCAGCCGACCCGCACCGCTACCCGGGCCTGGCCCGGATCGCCCCCGGCAACACCGACCAGGCCGACGCCCTCGCCTCGTACGGGTCGGACATAAAGCCCGCAGAGACGCTGGTGGTCGAGGACATCCGCGAGGGCGACAACTACCTGGCCAGCCTGCGCCAGACCTTCGAAAAGCTGGCCGAGGGCGCGCCCAACGCCCCGGAGACCTTCCGGTCGCCGCCCGACTCCAACGACGAGGGCAACCTCGCCAATGACTTCCACCAGATGGTGCCGGACATCTGCTCCTCCGACGCGAAGACCATCTACTTCGCCGGCCGTCCGGTGCAACTGCGACTGTTCCTTGTCGAGTTGAGCAACCGTAAGTGCAACAAGCCCTACACCGTCATCAGCGGCTCGCACGCCTCCACCCTGACGGTCGACGAGAAGTTCGCAGACCAGTGGGGCGCCCTCACCAATGGCGCCGGCATCACCCTGCGCTACCCGGGCCTGGCCCACCCCGATGCCTGGGGGGAGCGAAGCACGACGCCGACCGGCGGCTCCAAGGCGGCGCTGAAGGAGCTGACCGACCTGGTCCAGAAGCTCGGCACCAAGGAACCCGACTCGATCGGCCCCGCCAACCTCTTCGACGGCCGCGTCATCATCACCTACGACTCGGTCTCCACCGCCATCGCGGGCATCCGCAACGACGCCGTGGGCAGCGTGAAGATGCCGTCCCTCTCCGAGGTCGCCGACAGCTGGCTGCGGCTGCACGGCAACAACCGGGTCGAGGGCGCCAGCGGCTGGATCTGCCTCGACCAGTACGGCAACCCGTACAACAAGGCCGTCTCCATCGTCCATCTCGACCCGACGACCAAGACCGCCGTCTTCGACGGCATCGCGTGGCCCGCGGGCCGCGCGCCCGACCTCAACTGCTCCATCCCCAACTGAGCCGACGACAGGCCCCGTCCCTCCCGACGCGCCCGACGGGCCCTACCTGCAGCTTCTGCAATCGGTGCTACAGGCCTCACTTCACTGACCTTGTTCCGGATGACCTGTGGAAGCGGGTGGCTCCGCTGCCGCCGTCCGGGTCGACTGCGTGTTCCGGACCGGGCGGCTCTCGCGGGCGCATGTACGTGCTGGGGGGCCGGTATCGCCTGGCCCGTTGTTCCAGCGGCTGCTGGACGCCCTCCCAGCGATTCGGGGCCTGCGAGGACGCCCGCCCCCGCCGCAAGCCCCACCGCCTGTATGTCGATCAGGGCTACAAGTGTTGGCCTGTCAGCAGCGCGTGGCCGAGGGGGGTAAGTGTGTGCATGACGGCGCTGCCGTGTCGGGTGGTGGTGACGAGGCCGGCACGGCGGAGGACGGTGGCCTGCTCGCTGGCGGTGGGAAGGGATGCACGGATTCGCTCGGCTAATTGCCCGGTCGTGCAGGGTCCATCGCCAATGGCATCGAGGGTGTGTGCCCGGGTGCGGCCCAGCAAGGCGGACAAGGCTTTGTCCAGACCGCCTTCCGGGGTTGTGAGCAGGGTGGCGGCGTCGGTGACGCTGCGAATGACGGGGAGGAACAGCAGGACGGGTGCCTGGTCGTCCGTCGGGCTCGTGTAGGCCATGGGTCTGGTCTGGTAGAAGGCGGAGGGGATCAGCAGCAGGCCTCTGCCGGCCAGTTCGACGGTTCTGATGTGTTTTCCCCGGCCGACCTCGAGCGTCGGGGACCGCCAGCGGAACCCCGGCGGCAACCGGTCGAGCATCCCCTCGACTCCGTACTCGGCGAGTGTGCGGGCGTGACTGGTTTGCTCGGCCTGCAGTCGTGGCAGTATGCGCGGCCAGTAGGGGGCCACTGCGGCTCGGTGAGAGTCCTGGAGATAGACCAACAGTTCGTTGCGATCCGCGCGGTCGTGAGCAATGTCTCCCCATGCAGCACCCGCCCATTGCTCCGTGCTGCGGAAGTAGTGCGCGTGGTTCTGTGCCGCTCCGACGAGTTCGGCGTGTAGGTGCTCCGCCCGGGCTGCACGCAGGGCTTCGATGCCTTCCTCGATCGAGGCTGATGCTCCCGTCACGGTGAATAGATCCAGAAACGCCTCGTGGAAGAGTGCAGAAGCTGGATGCGTGCGAGCGGCTGACACGGAGTGGACTCTCTGGCGCCACCCACCGAACAGAGCTCTTCCCTGAGGCTGCTGCATGGTCGTCAAGGCGCAAAACGTCTCACCGAGCGGGCCCCAGGTGGCAGCGATGCGCGTCCTGGCCAAGTCATCGGGTGTGAAGTTGATGCGCAGCACGGCATGCCCTCCTGATGTGGCGTGAGGGTGTCATCCTCTCTGTCGCCATCAGACCGCGCCAAGGTCTCTTTGAGCTCGTAATACGATCATGGTCGCGCAGGCACGAGTTCGCCAGCGTTCAGCTCGGCGCGCAGGATGCGGTGTAGTTGGCCAAAGACCATGGCCTGCTGTCAGCGGTCAAGGCGTCGTCGAGCCCAGCCGTCCGTCGCCAGCCGGGTTCCGGCAGCCTCACCGGGCGGCAGCGGCGGTTCGATGGGAACTCACATTGTCCGGGACGACGCCGTCATCACATCAGTCGTGTCCGACGCGGACATGCCGCCAAGTTCCCGTGAAGAGCCCACCGCGCTAGCCACTTCGGCCACGACCGAAAGGGCTTGGACCCTCGGAGTGCCAGCTGCCAGGATCTATTCCGAAGCGAACAGCACAGCGCGGACGGCCTGCGTCGAGGAGCTGAGCGGATACGCGGCTTGCCGGCCGTGCAGCTGCATATCGACCCGGAACGTTCAGCGTTCCACTCGAATGGGAAGGGATCTCACTTTGCGCATATTCGCGGGGCTCGGCCGGGTAATGGCATTGTCGGCTGTCACTGTCTGCGGAATGCTCCTTGCGCCGCAAACGGCATCTGCAGCCAGCGATACGTGCATCTATCACCAGGACATGCCGAGCTCGTGGAACGTCAGCGGGAAGTCCTGCTTCAGGTCGTATGGCGATGAATTGAACGTCTGCGATACGAGGGCGGATGGAATGGGCGTCTGGGCTGGCCTATACAAGTTTGTGTACAACGGCTCGGGCACCTTCATCAAGTCCGCGTATGCGGGCGGGAAGGGGAATTGTCGAACCAACACACAGAATGTTGCAGAAGGTACGGTGGTCTGGATCAAGATTTGCCTGGTGAAGGACAACGTCAACATCCGTTGTATGTGGTCGCAACCCGGCTCTGCGTAAAGCGCAGTCGCAAGGTGTGAACCCCGAGGTGACGTTCGAGCGCTACAAGAATCCCGGCGGGGGCAGCGCGGGCCGCGAGAGCGGTAACTGCTCGGGCACCCCGAGCCAATGCGTCGCCTACGTCAACTGATAGGCCCCGCCAACACCCAAGGCCTCATCGTGAACTGACCCCGCACCAACCCCGCAGAGCGCAAGCTCCGCGCAAGAGCCCGGGTCAGCGCGCCGCGTGGAGGCGGTAGACGTGATTCTTCCGCTCGCCGCAAGCAGATGCGGTGGCGGCCCGCGCCGCAGTCGTCCCGGGGGTCTCAGGCCGAGGGGCCGGCCGCAGGATGGACTGGGCCCGCCAGCCTGCCCGCTCGAAGGCCATGTTCGCGGGGACAGTTGGCCGCGTACCGCAGCAGCGTCTCACGCTCGGCC
Organism: Streptomyces sp. NPDC048349; assembly: GCF_040651925.1. NCBI lineage: Bacteria > Bacillati > Actinomycetota > Actinomycetes > Kitasatosporales > Streptomycetaceae > Streptomyces > Streptomyces sp. NPDC048349. The sequence continues at coordinate 26,377 of NZ_JBEZLA010000011.1, forward strand.
TGGTCCACCGCCGGACCCCACCGGGCTCGGCAGCCACTCGCCGATGTACCGGCAGTGCACCGCCGGGGCAGGCATCCACGTAGCCGTGCTGATCGGCCTTCTGCCGGTTCGAACGGGCCGTGACCCCGACCAGCGTCACATCACTGCCCAGATCGTTCGCACACCGGCGGCGCCGCTCGGCCGTCCAGCCATGACCACCGCAGTCGTTACGGACAGGCTCCGTACACCATCAACGAGAATCTCGGAGGAAACAGTGAACCTCAAGCGCATGGCAGCAGTGATACTTTCATCGGTTGCGCTCGCAGCGGGTGGCGTGGCGGCTACCGCAAGCAGTGCCGCGGCCGTGGGCGGATGCCCGTCAGGCAAGCTGTGCCTGTACGAGGACGCGTATTTCATCGACCTGGATGTCACCTCGACAAGCACGAAGGCCTGCATCTTCCTCGGTAACCGCGGCGAGACCGGCTTCTTCGACGGTATCGGCTCGTACGTGAACAACCTGCCGGTCAACGCCGTGGTCTACCACTACAACGGGGACAAGAAGCTGTTCTACCTGGACGGGACCATCCGCCCCGGCGGTTCCAGCAGCAACTCCAGGACGCTCGCTCAGTTCGGCGAGCGCGGTGCCGTGTGTACCGGCGGCGTCGACCCCAACGCTGGCTTGTAGCAGCTGAACCGTCCCTCCGGCGTCCAGTCGGGTCATTGGCAGAAGCGCAGCGCTGGGTGCTTCAGGTTCGGTATTGAGCGGAGCTGGGCAGTGAGTCGTGCGGATGACCGTCGACTGGAAGCGAGGAGGCGGCAACCCGTGAACCTGCATCTAGGTGGGGCGCTGCCTCCTTCTGTCACGGTGTGCGGCTGACTTGGGTCTCGTCGGGACCGCCTCTGAAAGCAGGCTGTTCCGGCGAACCGCCGCCCCGGGTGTCCAGGTCTTCAGTACGGGAAGGCCTCGCCGACTCCCACCTGGCCGAGGTAGGCGCGGGGGCCACGTGTCAGGGACGCACGCAAGTGCCGTAATTATGATGAACACTCAATTTTGTGCAGATGATTCTTTGTTGAAACTCCTGTACATGCCTTTGCGTCAAAACAATGGGAGTACGAGTGCACCAGTTACACGGGAGCGTTCGGGCAGCCGTCGGGCTTGCCGCAGTGACCGCGATCATGACGGCCTCGCCCGCCTCAGCGGCTTCGCCAGTGTTCGACTACCCGGTCGACCCGGCCAGCGCACCGGACGTGTACAGGGACATACCGGGTACGGACATCACGTTCGACGCGGCGGCGGGGGAAAAGTCGTATCTGTGGTCACGGAATCTGACCACCAGCAGTCTGAACACACTCTCGGCGGGCGACAACATCGGGCTCACCTTCGCGATCCGCTGCCGGTATGGGGATGGCACTCAGTTCGCGGAAGGGGTGGAGGCGGGAGCGTACTGGGCGGCGAATCTGGTGCCGCCCGGTGAGAAGAGTCTGACACCGGGCCTGCGCTGGCTCTTCACCGCACCGAGCACCGCTCGCTACACCTGCCGCCTGTCCGTGGTCGCCTACTCGACCATCATCAAGGACGGGCGGAAGGTCACCATGCGGATCCCCGCCGGCGCCGAACTCGCCCGACTGTCCACCCCGGCCGCGGCGCGGTGGACTTTGCCGGCGCAGAGCACCGTCGACGTTCCGCTCGGTTCGACGGCGACCACTCTCGGCTACACCTACACCCCCGCCGCGACGGGTGAGGACATCACCGTGGTCCAGGACACGAACCTGACCACCTGCATCCTTGACTCCCGGATCTGTGCCGGCGGAACGGCCGCCTACACATACACGCAGGCCGAGACCTGGATCGAAGCGCAGCCGCAGATGCCGGACGGAGCCACCTGCGGGGGCCCGATCAAGAGCACCGTCGCCCGGTGGAACATCACCGACGCCCGCCACCACCAGGCAGCCACCAACACGCTCAAGCTGACCAAGTCCCAGCTCGGCGGCTGCACCCAGATCCGCACCACCCTCAAGGTCAAGAACCTCGACGGCAACCCCGTCAAAATCCACGCCGGCCACGGCAGCGGACAGATCGCAGCCACCCACGGACTCGCCTACACCCTGTGAAATCCAACCCAGGCCAAATCCTTGACCGGCCGGGCTGACTCCCAAATCGCACGAGAAGGAAGAACTCACCAGGCACGAGAAGCGCGTAGTGAAGCTGAAGCGCAAGTTGGCATCGATGGCACTCGCTGGCGGTCTGGCAGTGACCGGCTTGGCGGCGACGGCGCAGTCCGCGGCCGCGGCCGCGGCCGCGGCCGAATCCTGCCCTTCAGGGCAAGCTGTCGGGCGACGTCGACGGTCCCCATGTACGGGAGGACCGGGCCGGAGTCCTTCGCACAGCGCTGGGCGTGGGCGCGGATCTCGCCCAGCACCTCGGCCGCGTCGAAGCCACCGGTGGTGACCAGCTCCGCCGGGGACCGGGCTCTCGCCCTCGCAGGTGACGGGGTCGCTGTGGCCGACCCCGCGCGGGTCGAAGGCGACGAGGTCGTACCGCTCGCCCAGGACGGCGAGGGACTCGGGGTAGGCGGCCAGGTCCTCGATGCCGGAGGCGCCGGGCCCGCCGTAGTTCAGCAGCAGCGAGCCGAGGCGCTTGTCGGGATCAACGGCCCGGATCCAGGCCAGGTCCACCGTGGTCTTCCCCTTGGCCGGGTCGGCGTGGTCGAGCGGGAGCTCGATGGTCCCGCACTGTATCCCGTCGAGCACGGCCTTCGCGGGCAGTGGGCAGGCGCCCCAGCGGATCTCCGGCGCCGGGCTCGGACTCGGGCCAGGGGCGGCCCCGAGGCCCGCCAAGACCAGGACGCACACCACGGCGACCGTACGGGCACGCGTCCGCGAGCCGGGGCTTCGGATGAGGTGGCGCACGACACCCTCCTCGGGTGCCCCCAGGCCGTCCCATACCCGCCACAGGCACCCGCCCCCCAACTCCGCCGCCCGAACCCGGTCGGACCGCACGTGCACGACGTTCCGGGCCGAACCCGATCCGCCGAACCGGCCGGGCGACGCCCGCAAGCTCCCACAGGTATTCGTGGACTGCGGGCGGCGGCCCGGCTTTGCCGTCCTACGGGATTACGTCCAGGCGCAGAGGAGGAGAAGCGAACGGTATGTCGCGAGCCACTCTGGTCATTGAATCTGCTCAGACTGACATGGTGAACTCTGCCCCGCCCGCTGGCCCTGACGCTCCTGACACCCGAACCAATCACCGCCCGCGGAGGTGGCGATTCGAGTCGACTCATCTGTGGGTCAGCACTGCCACCGGCCTGGTCGCACTGCTCGTATCGCTGTACAACCTCGCGGAGCTACGACAGCAGCCGGACATGGACGTCGCCATGCCGCACCTCGTACGAGTCGCCCAGGGCAAGGACGTGTGGCTCTACCTTCAACCGACTCTGTCCACCCGGGTCAAGACCGAGGACCTCGAGATGGTGTTGAACGCGGAACTTCGACTGCGGCCCACCGGCCCGATCGCTGGCTCCGACGAGCCCAAGTTCTTCTGGGACGAAACGGGCTCCTGGACCTATGACCACGAGAGGCGCGACCTCACCTACCGGCGTGAGGCAGACCCAGTACCGCTGATCGTCAGTCAGGACAGGCCTCAGCAACCGACGATCCTGTTCAACGCAATCGACTGGAACCTCCGGCCCGGGCGGTACGAGGGGTCGCTGAGCCTCCATCGGGCGAGCAAGTCAAAGCCCCTGGTCTCAGGTTTCTGCCTGGAGATTTCAGAGCAGGCGGTGAAGGGCTTTCGCAGTGCTGGGCAGCGAGGCCACTTCGACTTCCGCGACGATGTTCCCAGTTCCACCACATCAAAAGGTCGCGATTGCTACCGTCTATCACCGGTGTAGGGCTTCACGACCACGTGCGCGGCGCGCTGGATCCCGTCAACAAATCCCGGTTTCTTGAGGACCCGCGCAGCGCCGGTCAGCAACAACGGGCGTGTGGTCAGGCGGGACGGCAGGCCTCACACACGTGGTTGTCCATCGCGGCCATCAAGTCCTGAGCCGCTGCCTGCACGGCGGGATCCCCTTCACCGGCCAGCCTGTCTGCCAGCCCTCTGCCGTCGAGCACGGCCAGGTGGGCCGCGCATTGAACGTCGAGCCGAGGAGGATTGACCTGCTCGAGGATCGTCATAAGCAGCTGGATCACACCGGAGCGGCTGGCCACAGAGTCAGTCACCGCGAGATCCCACAGGAAAGGAACCGCCTCGGCAGTCGCGTCGAAGACGGACAGCTCCCCGAGCCACAGCCCAAGATCACTTAATGCTGAAGCGCTGGTCGGTGCATCGCCCCACGCCACCCGCGACAGCCGGCCCGGAACCTCTTCCGCCGATCCATACGCGTGCGTCAGCTCGTGCCACCGAACGCGGCTCATGCCCTTGAGTATCGTCCCCACCGCTCACCCCAGTTCTCATACTGCCCGCGGCGCGAGGCGCCCCATTCCACCTCACCCCATCCGCAGCGAGAAAGGAATCCGCTGGGGCGGACGAACCACTCTCGCCGCGTGACTAAACCAAGACTGCGACATTCAGTGGCGGGGCTGACCGTCGCCTCCGCCACCCATTCTGAGGACTGTCGAACGCCTCGGGTCCGGCCGATTCCACAGGCCTGCTCGGACCGTATCGCTACGACATGGAGCGAAACTGCGCAGGTCACAGGGGAGTTGAATCTCCGCACGCCCCTTGACGCAGCGCCCCTACTCGCCAGTAGCCTCCTTGTGCGCCGCCCCCCACGGACGCCGATCCCGCGAGGCATTCCATGAAGAAGAGTGCGTTTCCCGCTGCCCTGGTGAGCCTCCTGCTCACCTCCGTCGCCGTGTGTCCGGCCTACGCGGCCACCGGAACCTTCGGTCCCGCCAGCAACCCCATTCTGTTCGTGCACGGATACAACTCCTCCGGTTCGTACTGGAACGCCATGGCCGACGAGTTCAGAACGGACGGCTGGCCGTACACGCATCTGCGGCAGTGGAGTTACGACACCCGGCAGTCCAACGCCACCACGGCGCAGCAGATCGCAACGGAGGTCGACCGGCTCCTGGCCGCCACGGGAGCGACCAAGGTCGACGTCGTCACGCACTCCATGGGCGGGCTGTCGAGCCGCTACTACGCCAAGAACCTGGGCGGCAGCCAGAAGATCGACGCCTGGGTCTCGCTGGGCGGCCCCAACCACGGAACCGACTGGGCGAACGGGTGTTACGACGCCTCCTGCGTGGAGATGCGCATCGGGTCGACCTTCCTCGGCGCACTCAACTCCGGCGACGAGAGTCCAGGAAATCCCAGGTATGCCACGTGGTGGTCACCGTGCGACGCGGTCATCAATCCGGACAGCAGCGTCGCCCTGAGCGGCGCGACGAACACAAAAACCGCCTGCCTCAGCCACAACGCCCTCGGCTCCGACCCGACGGTGTACGGGCAAGTGCGGGACCACGTCAACAGGTGATCACCGCGCGCCTGCCGTAGGACTCACCATCGAGCGCGGCACTCAGGGGCCGACGTATGCGTAAACGCCCCGTGAGGGTGCCGCCAATTCTCGCTTTGAGCCCGGTGTGGCTGCGCGAGCGACGCCAGCCACGCCGGGCCGACGGTGCGTCCGCCGGGATGCGGGAAGTCGCACCGAGCTCCTGGTGTGGTGCACGTTCCCTGACGTGGGGACTGGTCGCGGCGATGTGGTGACGCCGCGGACTTGCGGCGCGGGGGCGTCGAACACGGTCCGGACGCGGTGTCCGCAGTCCCGTACGGCCGCGTCGACGAGGAACCGCACGGCCGCGCGCAGATCGGCCCCGCCCGGTCCCGGGTAGCCCCGGCCGCGCACCGTCGTCAGGGGCCTGGTCGGCGGCCTTCTTCGCGGCCCACCGATCCGCCCCGTAGGGCAGGGCCGCGGTCTGACGGTTCCGGATCCGCATCCGCGGCCGGGGCAGACTCGGCTGGGTCGTGGGCCTCGTGGCCGGCTGTGGCCTGGAAGCCTCCACCGGCTTCTTCTGCGGGGGCGGCACCCCGGCGGACATGTCTCTCGTGGCTCCCCCTGGAGAAGATCAGCGCAGTGATTGAGATGGACGGGCGCGGTGAAGCGGATCTGTTCGACGGTGAGGTTGACGGTGGTCGGACCGCTGAGGCGGCGGACGGCCATGCCGGCACCGAGGTTCAGGGTGACGCCGGAGCAGGAGCTCGCCGGGGCTCCCGGGCGTGGGACGGTGCCTCAGCAGTGGGCCGGTACGCTCGTCTCGTGAGCGAGATCGTGGTGGTACGTGATGGCTCCGGGCCAGAGGTCCTGCTCGTGCATGGCGGTGCAGGTCCGCGGACGACATGGTGCGCTATCGCTCCACTGGCCGACCGGTGGACCCTGGCATACGTCCACCGCCGTGGTTATCCGCCGAGCCCACCGCCGCAGGAGGGTCAGGACTTCGCGGTGGACGCCCTGGACCTGGCACCGCTGCTCGTCGGTCGCCCGCACGTGGTCGCCCACTCGTACGGCGCTCTCGGCACGTTGATCGCGGCCGCTGCCGCGCCGGGCAGCGTGCGCTCACTCACCCTGATCGAGCCGCCGCTCAACTACCTTGTCCTCGACGATCCCGCGGTGGCACGGCTCGAATGCCTCGGCGACAAGGTCCTTGCCCAGGGCATGAATACAGATCGGACCGAACTGCGCGAGTTCCTCCATCTCACAGGGGCCCCCATCGACGACGGCCCGCTCCCCGAGCACGTGGTCGCCGGCGTTCGACGGGCTCACGGCGGCCGGCTGACGAGCGAGGCGCGCCCGCAGCTCGACGCAATCCGCGACGCCGGCGTGCCGGTGCTCGTCGCGTCCGGAGACCACGCGGCCGCGTACGAGCGTATCTGCGACGCCCTCGCGGATGCGCTCAGGGGCGAGCGCAGCGTGCATCCGGGCGCCGGTCACTTCGTCGCCGCAGCACCGGGCTTCGCCGAACGGCTTGAGACCTTCCTGTACGAGAACGTCACGTGACGAGCCTTAGAGTTTGCGTGGCTCGTGGTTCTTGACCGGCTCCGGGATCGAGATGCCGGCGCGGATGAAGCCGCGCTGCCCCTTGTCGGCCAGTTCCTTCAGGTGCTGCCGGTAGCGGTCGGGAGAGACCACCTTGGCATTGAAGAGCATCCGGGAATGGTCGACGCCACAGAGCTCGGCGCACTTTCCCCTGAAGGTGCCCTCCTCGGTGGGCGTCACCTCGAAGACATTGACGTTGTGGCCGGGGAAGACGTCCTGCTTCATGAGGAAGGGCAGCACCCAGAAGGAATGGATGACGTCAGTGGACGTGAGGATGAAGCGGACCTTCTCGCCCTTGGGGAGCCACAGGGTCGGGCCGGGGTTGCCGGTCTGCGGGTTTCGCATGCCGGGGACGCCAACGTCGTAGACGCCCTCGGCACCCGCAGGGAGCGCCCGCATGACCCGGTCCGGAATGACGTCCAGGTTCCGGTCGGTTGCGGGGTTGCCCGTGGTGCTGCTGCCGTCGACGTTCTCGATGTAGTTGAAGCCCCAGCTCCACTGGAAGCCGACCACGTTGACGGTGTGCGCGGGCCTTTTGGAAAGGTCCAGCAGCTTGGCCTCGTCCCGAGCGGTGAAGTAGAAGAGAACCGCGACGATGATCAGAGGAACCACGGTGTACAGCGCCTCGATGGGCATGTTGTACCGGGTCTGCGCGGGAATTTCGATGTTGGTCCTGGTACGCCGGTGGAAGATGACGGCCCAGATGATCAGCCCCCACACCAGCACGCCGACGGCCAGAGCCGCCGCCCACGAGCCCTGCCACAGAGAGAGGATCCGCGGTGCCTCTTCCGTGACCGGAGTCGGCATCCCCAGCCGCGGGAAGTCCCGCCACGTGCAACCGGAAGCGGCCGCCAGGACTGGAACCACGGTCAGGACACGCACGAGTCGCCGCCCTGCCGGACGCCGCGAGGACCGCTGACAGCCGTTCGGATGCACGTAGCGTCCTTCCTCTTCCATTGCCCGCATACCGACGGCACGCAGCGCTCATCTCGAACGCCGGCCGCCGCCCCTTTCGGCGGTCAATACAGGTCTTTATGCGGACAAGACATTATCCGGCGGTGTACCAGGGCAACCGCCAACGCGCCGTACCCACAGGCGAAAGGGAACCCCCGATACGACGTGGGGCAGGGCGACGTCCCCTGGACGGTCATGCCGACCCGGAGGGCAACGAGTTCTGCGTCCTTCCCCCCGATCTACCGGCTACCGGGAAACCGGCCCGATTGCCGCGGTGGTGGTTGACCGCACCGGCCCTCGAGCGATGGCCCGGTTCTGGGGCCAGGCGATGGACTGGACGCTGCACGAGGTCACCGACGACCACGCGATCAGGCGCTCCGCCAAAGGCGTCGGCCTCCACCTCGAGTTCCTCCTGGGCCTGTACTCGTCCAGGGCGGACGTCTCGTTGTGCCACTGGTCAGCGAAGAGGTCTTCCGGCCGGGCTTCGCCAGCCAGGCTGCGACGTCGGTCGCTTCCCGGTTGGGCAGCAGGACGGCGGGCCGGACGGGAGGAGGACATCGCCCGCCCGTCCCCGCTCGAGCACCGCAACCTCAACCTGCTCGGCCGCTACAGCTGCACCGTCTCGGCCCCAGCCGCCCGCGCCCTGCGCCCGCTGCGCGTCCTGGAGGCGATCGAGCTGGACGAGGACGGCGACGGCGTCGTGCAGGAGTGAGCCGGTGCGCGGCCCTGCCCGTGGACTCCACAGGCACGGGGAACGGAAGCAGTTGCGGAATCGGCGTCAGAAGACGGTGATGGGGGTGGGAAGGGAGCGCAAAGCTTCGGCCTGGGCGGTGCGCAGGTTGTCGAGGCACCGGCGAATGATGCAGGCAGGCAGCGGCGGGGCCCGAGAGCCCCCGGCTGCGTGAAGCTGCCGCGATGGCGTGTCAGACCATGGCAAGCCGGTCCACGAGCAGCTTCACCCTCGGCTCGGCGTCCTGCGGCAGCAGCCGTCCCGACCGGGTCAGGGTGGCCACCCCGTGCAGGGACGCCCAGAACACCTCGGTGAACAGCCCTGGGGCGACGCCGTCCCCGGCGACCTCGCCGAGGCAGTCCAGCAGCGCGGCGAAAGCGTCCTTGAGAGGCTCAGGGGTTTCCTCTTGTGCGTACGCGAGGCCGCCGTCGAGCTGGAAGATGGCGTCGTAGACCGCCGGGTTGCGTTCGGCGAAGTCAAGGTAGGCGCGGGCGAGGGCGGCGACCCGCTCGCGCGGGCCGTCCGCGGCGGCGGTCGCGGCCCGCACCGCCGCGGCCAGCTCGGTGGCGCCCTGGAGGGCGACGGCGCCGATGATCTCCCGTTTGCCGCGGAAGTGGCTGTAGAGGACGGGCTGGCTGTATTCGATGCGTTCGGCGAGCCGGCGGGTGGTGACCGCGTCCCAGCCCTGCTGCTCGGCGAGTTCACGGGCTGTCGCCACGATGAGGCGCTCGCGCTCCGCCCGTTCGCGTTCCTTGCGTTGCTGTACCGACATGATTCGATCCTAGCACCGCTAGACAAGAGAGCGGCAGCAGTACTAGCGTTGCTTTGTCAGCTAGCAGCACTAGATACCGAGAAGGTCATCATGCTCAGCGCACTCGAGGTCGTTACCACCGTGGTCGTCGGCGTGATGGTGGGGGTGGAGTTCTCCGTCGCCTTCGTCATGAACCGGATCCTCAACGCCCTCCCGGAGGACAGCGGCCAGCTCGGCCACGCCCACGGGGGCCGGATGCTCGGCGCCGTGATGCCGGTCTGGTACATCGGCTCGCTCGTCCTCGTCGGCATCTGGGCTGTCGCCGGGTGGAACCACCACGGCACCGGCCTCGTCGTCACCGCCGGCGCGCTGCTGATCTTCAGCGTGGTCATGTCGCTTCTGCTGCTCGTTCCGATCAACAACCGGAACAAGACGTGGACCCCCGACAACCGGCCCGCCGACTGGAAGCAGCAGCTGAACCGCTGGGAGCGCCTCCACTACGTCCGCGTCGCCGTCCTCATCGCCGCCTTCGCCCTGCTGGTCGCCGCCCTGACCTGAGCAGGGGCTCACTCGCCCGGTCGTCAGCCGCAACCATTCGGCCGTGCGCCGGAGGTGCGGCACCGCCACCTCCATCCACATCCAGGACCCGGACACCCACCCCCTCGAACTCCGCCGGTATCCGCAGGACGCGCGCCCCTGCGACCCCCCGACGCCCTTGCGTCGGAGCGGCCGCGCGACGCGTGCAGGACAGCCCGGGCGCGCTGGCGCAGTCGGTGCTCGGCCTTGTGGCCGTAGGCCGTCTTCTTCAGCCGCTCGTACTCGGAGGCGGTGAGAAAGATCGGGCGTGCGGAAGCGAGAGGCAACGCGGGAGCGCCGTTCACGAGATTGGACGACGTCAGGGTGCGAGAAGCGCACCCTTCCCTGCGGCGTGCCGCCCTGCACGGTGGTTCCGGTCAGTTGGTGGCCGTCAGTGCCTCGCGTGCCGGTGGTGAGGATCTCCTCGGAGAGCGGCGAGCCTTTGGTGGCCCGGGACAGGACGAGTGCGCCGAGCATGGCGCACAGCCGGGTGGGACCGTCCTGGTCCTTGGTGTCGAGCCAGTCGGCGAAGTCGCCCACTCCCTGGGCGTAGACGCGGCGGGCCTCGCTTTCTCCGCCATCGCGGGCCATGTCGGTGACGGGTGCGGCGACGGGGCACCCCTCTGCCGCGCTGTCGCGGTGCTCGGCGGAGAGGCAGGCGTCGATCAGCGCCCGCTGGGCGGCGTCGCGCTGCCCGGCGTACTGATCGAGCCCGTCCTTGTAGTGCTGGGCGAGTTCGCCGTACGCACGGGCGGTGGCTTCGTCGATGAGTGCCTCCTTGGAGGCGAACTGCTTGTAGAAGCCGCCGTGGGTCATACCGGCCGCCTTCATGATGTCGGCGACGCTGACGTGGGTCCCCTGTTCCCGGAACAGGCAGGACGCGGTGACCCCGGGCAGCGAGAGGACCCAGCCTGCCACCACCCCTACCTTCCACACCACCAGGAACCGGTCATGAACGCACCGCGCAGTTCCCCCACCCCCACGCCCGCCCCGCCGTCGCACAAGGACGTGCCGACCCGTCCGGTGTCTGTGCGCGGCGTCGACTTCGTATACCCGCAGCTCGGCCCGGAAGGAGGCGGCGTACCGCTGATCCTGCTCCACCACCTGACCGCGGTCCTGGACAACTGGGACCCCCGCGTCATCGACGGACTCGCCGCATGGCGCCGGGTGATCACCTTCGACAACCGCGGAGTTGGCGCGTCGGGCGGCTCCACCCCCGACACCGTCGAAGCGATGGCCCGCGACGCGGTGCTGTTCATCCGAGCCCTGGGCTTCGACCACGTCGACCTGCTCGGCCTGTCGATGGGCGGCTTCATCGCCCAGGTCATCGCATCCGAGGAACCGCAGCTGGTGCGCAGGGCCGTCCTCGCGGGCACCGGCCCCGCCGGAGGCCCGGGCATCGACAAGTCACCGCACTCACCCTCCGGTACATCCTAAAGGCCTTCCTGACCCGCAAGGACCCCAAGCAGTTCCTCTTCTTCACCGACACCGAACATGGGCGACGCGAAGCAGGCGCCTTCCTGGAACGGCTGATGGAGCGCACGGACCACCGCGACAAAGCCATCTTGCTGATGTCGTTCCGTGCCCAACTGAAGGCCATCCACCGATGGGCCCTCCAGCCGCCGGCCGACCTGTCCCGCATCCGCCACCCCGTGCTGGAGGCCAACGGCGAGAGCGACCGGATGGTGCCGAGCGAGAACACCCTAGACCTCGCCTCACGGCTGCCGCGGGGCGAACTCGTCCCCCTCTACCCGGACGCCGGGCACGGCGGAATATTCCAGTTCCACGACGCGTTCGTGGCCAGAGCCCTCGCATTCCTCGCAGCACGGCCCGATGCCTGACCGCTGATGACATCCCCCGCCGTCCCGTCCCGGGCACGGCCGGGACAAGGCGGGGCCCGGGCGAGCCAGCCCGCCCTCGATCAGACGCCCTCCTGCCCGCCAGCAGTCCCAGCGGACCCCCGAGAACGCCCTCGGCACCGCATGCCGGACCACCCGGCCCCCGGGCCACCAGCACGCCGACGCCCTACCTCGAAGTCAACCCCCGAAGGACTTACGGCGCAGCCACTTGAGGGACGACTCCACCGCGTGATGGCCCGGAGGCCGCCGCGCTTCGTGCTCGCAGAAAACCCCCGGCCGTCATACGGCGGGATCCACGTTCCACGTCTCCGGCAGATCGCTACCACAGAAGACGCAGACGAAGTCGTCCTCGCGCACGATGTTGTGCTCCTGGCAGTCAGGACAGCGCCGGAACACCACCTCATGGGTGAAGCCGGAGGGCCGCCCAAGTTCTACGTCGTCCAGAGCATGAGCGACTGCCGACCAGGAGGCGAGGTCCGGGCAGTATCCGGTGGACTGGTTGCTGACCTCGCCCACGGTCCACCGGTCTGCCTCGCGCATGAAGCTGATCTCGCCAGCACTCAAAACCATGTCCCCGCCAGCGCAGGCCACGTGCTCGCTTCGCCGCGGCGCCAGTCGAAGCACACCATCCATGCCGACCACGAAAGTGAACGGTTCGGTCAGTTCTGCTGCAGATCGCTCAGTGATCCAGCGGTCGAAGTCAGCCGCCGAGCCGATTCGGCACCCGCCGCTGCCAGGCCGGACCGCAGCCTTCAGCTCAACCGGTCCGACATACCTGTAACTCCGCCCCCTCGCACTCACGTCAGCCAACCTAAAACACTTCTGACACACGCGCCAGAAGACCAGCACCCGCGTCAGGGTTCGGCCCGAGTTCGTCAAGGCGACGGTCTTCGCCCGCATCATCAAGTAGGCCGTCCCTCACCATCGGGTGATCTTCACAGTGCACGAGATGAAACGCATGTGCCGCGGCGCCGCCGAGCTCCTGGCTATTGCCGAGGACCTGCGACACCACGACATCCAGCTCGAACTCCTGACCGGCCCCCTCCAAGGGGTCTACGCCCCCTTCGGGCGCGGCGCCGACCCGTTCGCGTTCTTCGCCGGCATAGCCGAGTCCGAGCGCGAATACATCCGGGAGAAGTCCCTGGAGGGCCAAGCCTGCGCTCGCGAGCGCGGCCGGCACGGCGGGCATCCCAAGGTCGTCGACCACGACATCGCCGCCTACGCCCGATCCCTGCGGGCACCGAGCGGCCGCGGGACAGTACATCGGGCCGTCACCGACGCGGAGGAGGCGGGGATGCCGGTACGCAGCACACCGGCTGCGCAGTCAACGGTGTCACCATGAAGGGCGTGCACCAGCCGCGGGCCCGGTAGGCCCGCCGGTGGTCCTCCCCCGCACCGCCCGTAGCCCGAGCACCAAGGCGCCGGCGCGGACGCTCCGGATGTGTCGTTCGCCGCCACGGCGTTGGCGCGGACCAGGAGGGCAGCGCCTTCAGCGGGCTGGCCCTGACGTACGTCGTGCGGAGTGAGACGCGGGTCGGCGAGACCACGGCAGAGGCGTGAAGGCCGGCGCCAAGGTGCTCGAGCCCGCCGGCACCCTGGCTTGGGGCGGGGACGGCGGCACGTTCGCCGACGGAAGGGTCACCTGCACGGCCGCGCTGTGATCGGACTGAGCCGTGCCGACCGGCCCGCCACGGGTCGACCACACCGTCGTGTCCGCGCCGCACGGCATGGGGCGCCGCGGCTTCCCACCGGACCGCGGCGGTGGCACCATGTGCCCACCGGCGGCACCCACCGACAGGGGGGAGTGCCCGTACGGAGCACCGCCCTGGAGTTCCCATGAAAACCCGGCTCCGGCCCGTCCCATGCCACCGGTTCCTCGCCACCGTGGCGGTGACCGGGCTGCTGCTGGTCGGCTGTGAAGCCACCACCGATTCCCCGGCGTCGACGGCCCGGCCGACCGGCCCCGTACGTACGAGCGCCGGGACCGCGTCGCCCACACCCGGGTCCACGGCCGGCCCGACCGGCCCCGCCGTGGCCCCCTCGACACCCCCTGCCGCCGAGCCGGCACTCGGTCCGGGCCTCCAGCCGCTCTGGCCGTTCACCACTCTCGAGCAGGCACGGGCCTGGCAGCGTTCCCACCGGGAGGGCGGCCACCAGCCCTGGCACCTGGACGCGGACCAGACCGCACTGGCCTTCGTCCAGGGCTACCTGGGCTTCCGGGAGATGGACCGGATTTCCTCACACTCCGTCAGCGGCCGTCATGCCCGGATCGGCGTCGGCCTCGGAAACCCGCAGGAGGCCCGCCGCGGCACCGCAGCCGTCCTCCACCTGGTGCGGTACGGAACCGAACCGGACGCCCCCTGGGAAGTGGTGGGCACCGACGACACCACCTTCTCCCTGACCGCCCCCGCCTACGGCTCCCCGGCCCGCACCCCACTGGCCGTCGGGGGCCGCATCACCGGCGTGGACGAGAGCATCAGCGTCCAGGTGCGCGAGCCGTCGTCGCCACTCCCCCTCGGCACCGCCTGCTGCACCTCCGCAGGCGGCGAGCACACCCCCTGGACATCGACCGTTTCGTACACGCACCCGACCGATCCGGTGCTCACGGTCGTGGCCGCCACGGGCGGCCACCTGGCGGAAGTCGAACGCTTCACCGTCACCGCCGTACGCACCCGCTGACACCCACCGCATCCGGCACCAGCGAGGCCAGGACGTGCCCGGCCGATCATGCACGGAGCCAGATGACGAGGGCTGCGAGCGTCGCGGTTCCGAGGATCTTCGTGGCTCCGCCATGGGGCCTCCGGCCTTCGGGTCCGGCACGACTTCCCAGCTACTGCGGTGGAAATGTCACCGAGCTGGGAGGCATCGACGGCAAGGGCGTCCTCGAGAGAGACGGGGCGGCAATGCGACGCCCGTGACGTCCGCGTTGAGGTGCGGGGCGGGCGAGGAGCGTGCGGCCCCCGCGGCGGTCGCCGGCCGCGGCCGTATGGCTCGTCGTGCCGGGGCAGCTCGCCGGTGTCCGGGCGTACGCAGGGAGCCATGGCAGCGGGGTTGGTCACTCCGAGTACTCTGATCAAGATCAGATCAGATCAGATCAGTTCGTTATAGGAATAACCAAAATGGGGGGGCCGGTGCGAAATCGCCGACTCATAATGACCGCTGCCCTCGTGGCAGCGGGTCTCGGCTTTGTCCCGAGCATGGCCTCGGCCACCGAGGGGCCGGCCACGCCTGCCGGAGCAGGCAAGAGCAAGACCGAGCGGGCTGCCGTCCAGACCTGGCACAGCCCCGCCGAACGAACCGTCCGCACCGCGCAGAGCACGTCCAAGAGCAAGGCTTTCGCTCCGGAGGCGGCAAGCATCGGCGAAGGCAACCCGGACCTCGCCATCAGCCTGGGCGGCGCCAGCTATTCCGCGCTCGGGCTCGAACTCAACACCAAGATCACCAGTGTGGACGTCGCGCTGGAGGTCGTTGTCGACTGGGGCGACGGGAAGACCGAGAAGCAGACCGTCAAGGGTTCCGCCGAGCCGGCCTTCGCACACAGTTACGCCGAGGTCGGCGAGTATCAGGTGTCGGTGACGGTGACCGACGCCGTCAACGGCGTCGTAGCCGAGAACGGCTTCATGTACCTCACCCCCGGCTCCGACTTCACCCCGCACGCCCCTACCCGGTTGCTCGACACGCGTGACGGCACCGGCGTGAAGGCGGGCAAGGTCGCCGCCCGCGGCACGACCCGGCTGAAGATCGCCGAGAACGCCCAGATCCCCGCCGATGTCCGCGCGGTCGTCCTCAACGTCACCGTCACCAGTACCACCACCGACGGCCACGTCACGGTGTTCCCGGGCAAGGGCTCCACGCAGCCCATCACGTCAAACCTCAACTACTCGGCCGGCCAGTCCGTGCCGAACCTGGTGATCGTGCCGGTCGGCACCGACGGCTATGTGGAGCTGTTCAACGGCGGCTGGGGCCCGGTGGACCTCATCGCCGACGTCACGGGCTACTTCACCCGGTCCTCGTCCAGCGGCTACACGCCCATGCCCCCGGCCCGCTTCGCCGACACCCGGGCAGGCCTTGGCACCGCCAAGGGCCAGCTCGCTGCGCGGAGCACCTTCTCCACGCAGATCAGTGGACTGAACGGGGTGCCCGCGGACGCCACCGCAGTCGCTCTGAACGTGACGGTGACCAACCCGAAGCAGGCCGGTCACCTGTCGGTCTACCCGGGCGGCGGCCAGCCCCCGACGGCGTCCAGCCTGAACTTCGCGGCCGGGGAGACGGTGGCCAACGCAGTCATCGTGCCCATTGGCCCCGACGGCAAGATCAGCGTCTTCAACGGCGCCTGGGCGGGCACGGACGTCGTGGTGGACGTCGTCGGACACTACGCCAAGGACGGCAAAGCGGCCTACCGGCCGTACGGGCCTTACCGAATGCTCGACACTCGCGATCCGGGCAGCTGGTGGCCCGGTGGGCACCTGCCGGCCCGCGGGTACATTTCCCAGTGGGCCAACCCCGAGGCCAGGGGCGGCGAGGCATACGTCCTGAACACCACCGTGACCAACACGACGGAGGCCGGCTTCCTCTCCGTCGCGCCCAGCCCGTTCCCTTGGCTGCAGAACGACCGGCCCGACGCACCCGTGCCGCCTCGTCCGGATGCGTCCACGCTGAACTGGACGGCCGGCAAGACCGTCCCCAACCTCGTACAGGCAAGCGGCGGTGAGCACGGCATCGTGAACTTCTGGAACCAGGGCTGGAAAGACGCCGACCTGATCGTCGACATTTTCGGGGCCTACGAAGCGTACTGATCCTCCGGTCCGCACACGATGAGGGGCCCTGCCCGATCACACGATCGGGCAGGGCCCCTCACGCGGCGACGTCGGGCGGTCCCTGGCAGCAGCTGCCTGCTGCGTCGTTCGGGCCGTCTGGCGCCACGACGCAGGTTCGATCTCTTCAACCGGTTGCTCGGCCAGCTCTACCACTGCCGCAAGAACCGGCGGCTGTTTGAGGAATTCGCGGCTTTCCCGCCTTCGGATGAAGCCCTTGGTACGGCGGCCGCACAGGGACGAGACCGATCAAGCCGGAGGTGTCACCCAGGGAGCCAGACGTTCCCCGACTGCCAGATTCTCGCGCCAGCGAGCGAAAGCCAGGAGGATGACACCGCCGCCGCTGGTACAGACCCTGGCAGACCGTCTATGAGCGGTTCGCCCGCTGAATAGCGGACGGGACCTGGGCGAAGCTGTTGGCATCCGGCAGGACCAGGACGAGGGCTGGACCCCGAGGTACGCCTCGGCCATCCTCCGGGCCAGTGGCCGTTTCGCCCGGAACTTCGTCGTGCAGGGCAGCGGCGTGGACTGGGCTCTGCTGCTCCTCACCGGCCTGGGGCAGTCACTCGCCGGCGTGCGGGCCCAGACCGCCCGGGGTGAGGAGGCCGAGGCGGCCGTCGCCGAGGTTATCCGCGCCGCCGGGGACCGGGCCGGGCGGACCGCCTTCGGCGACACCCCGGTCCGGTCCCCGTTCACCACGGCCGTCGTGGAGTGCTACGCAGACGCGAAGTAGTCCAGTTCATGCCACATGGGGTCGGTGGCGATGTGCTGCAGCAGCTCCAGCGTCAGCGCAGGCGTCTCACGGGTGGCCGTGCCGCTCTGGTCAGCGGCGTTGTAGGCGGTCACCGTCACCCGCAGCCCGTTCCTGTACCGGGTGTCCACGGTCCACCGGACCACCCTGCTGCCGTTCTCCGCAGGACCCTGTGTGACCTTGGTGCGGATGCCGTCGTTCGGCGAAGGGACGTTGCCCTCGAAGTCCGGAGCGCCGGTCTCCTTGACGACGTCGAGCCGGACCAGGGACTTGCCCTTGCCGTCGTCGACCACGACGTGGCCGGACCCTGATTCCCCGCCCTTGGAGATGACCGGGACGTTCATCTTGGTCACCAATTTCTCCAGCTGCTCCACGGCCTTCAGATCCCGCAGCGCGTTCGGATTCGCGGGCGTCCAGCCTCGCGGTTGCTGCGCGGCCCCGGGCAGGTCGTTCAGCGCCGGGTGCCACTTGTCCGAGAGGACCACGGCCCTCAACTGGGCGGGGCTCAGTGGCGGGTTGGGGCGGGAGGCCTTCATGGTCTCCATCGGCAGAGCATTCTTTTCGGACAGCTCGACAAGGAACCCTTGCGGGGTTACGAGCGCGGCCCGCCATTCCTTGATGTCTATGTCGGGGTTTTGCGCCGCGTAGCCCTGCTGGATCAGCAGCCTGGAGCCGTCGGCCAGCTGCTCCGTCGTGCAGTCGTCGTCCGGCCGCGTGGCCTTCTTCGTACAAAGGGTCGTGGTGTTGGCCATGCTGCCGTTCGGGTCGACCCGGCTCAGGACGAGCCTGATCGCCGCTCCACCCTTGCCGTCGTCGTACACGCCGCTGACCCCCGCGCCGCCACCGCCGGTACCGTTCGCATGCTCTACGGACAGAGCCCCTTCCGGCAGCAGCCCCTTGAGTACCTCGACCATCTGTGAGGCGGAGACCGCGCCGGTACCGCGGGGCGGCTGCGGCAGCGGCTCCGGGGCGCCGTCCCCGCCCCCACCCGACGGTGTCGGCGGCGTCGCGATCTCGACCCGGCCCGTTCCGCCCAGCAGGCCCCCCGCGTAGGCGCCGGCCGCGCCGATCAGGGCCAGGGACAGCACCGATCCGCCGATCAGGGAAGCCCGGCGGCGGGCGACGAGCCGCCGTCCGCGCCGCTCACCGGCTTCCACGAGGGCGTGCCGGTCGGCCGTGAAACCGTCCCCCGCACGCCGGAGGGCTTCACCGAGCTCGTCTTCAAAGGACATGGGGAACTAAACCTTCCGTTCTCAGGAGTGTGCAGAGGACCGAACCGGCCCGACGCCGCCCACCGCGGCCGGGCCGGACCATCTCCGTTTTCAGAGGTCCGCGAACTCGCCGATGTCGCCGCCCAGTTGCTCCCTGAGGCGGCCGAGCGCTCTCGAGGTCCGGGTGCGGACCGCCGCCGAGCTGGTGTTCATCGCGTTGGCGGTCTCCTCGATGCTGCGGTCCTCCCAGTACCGCAGCACGAGCACCGCCCGGTCCTTGGGCGCGAGCCGCCCCAGCGCCTCCAGCAGCGTCAGCCGCAGTGCCGGATCGCCGGAACCGGTGGCCATCGAACCTGAATCGGGGAACTCCCGGACCGGGCGCTCGCTCGCCGACCGCCGGCGCTGGTGGGTCAGGAAGGCCCGGACCAACACCGTCTGCGCGTACGCCGCCGGATTGTCGATGCGGGAGATCCGCCCCCAGAGCAGGTACATCCGCCCCAGGGTCTCCTGCACCAGATCCTCCGCGAGATGGGTGTCTCCGCTGGCCAGCAGGCAGGCCGACCGGTACAGGTGCCCCGATCTGCCTTCCGCGAACTCACGGAACCCGTCTCTGCGACCCTGCCGCATCTACTCCCCCTCGTGTCGTCTCACCCCATCGACGCGACGACGGCCCGGAAATGTTTCACCCGAGTTCGTGGAAGCAGACGTGGAACTCCTCGCGTACGGAGCCCTCCGCCTCGACCCTGCCCTGCCCTGCCCTGCGCGACCTTGTTGTCGGAGGCGGTCTCCAGCTGCACCCCGGTCGCCCCTGCCTCCTCCTGCGCCCGGCGCAACACCTCGCGCAGCAGCGCCCGGCCGGGCGCCGGTACGTCGGCCTTCCGGGGCCGCGTACAGGTCGTTGAGTACCCGGGCAATGCCCGTGCTGAGCGAGGATAGCGCCCGGCACACCTGACTCCCCGGCCCCTCGGCAACAGCAGGCCCCAGACCTGGGTGGCGGACGGCAGGACGACGACTCGGGGCGGCAGCCAGGGACCTCGCCTGCTGTCCGCGGAGGAAGTCGAAAGGGCGCTGCCGACTGTGGAGAGCATGCCGCAAGGCTGGTCGCTGTTCGACCGGGATGCGCTCTCCGAGGAGGACCTGGTTGCGGGCTGTTCAATCACGGCCCGGTGGGCCTCGAGGCGCCGGCGGCGGTGAGGTGCCGCTGCCCACCCTGGACGGGTCCGAGCCGATGGCCACGGGCGCGCGAACTTGGCAGCGGTCCAGCACAACCGAATAGGGCCTCCCGGCGTCCTTTCTCCCTGAGACCGCCGCCGCACCGGAGTGGGGCGGGCGCCCGGAGCCCGGAGGCCGACATCGACACGCTCACCGCCGCCGCCCGCACCGGTCGCCCCCACCGCAGGGCCCGGATCGGCGCCGCCCTGCTGGGCGGCGCGGCGGGGGTGCTGCTGACCGCCGCGGTGCTGACCGCACTGTGGTGGCCGCGGAGCGAAGTGGTGTACCGCAGCACCGCACCCTCTTCGGTCGCCTACGGCGAGGACGGTCCGCACCACATGGGAGTGGTGCACGAGTGGACTCCGTCCGGGCGGCACTCCTACAGGATGGTGACTGGCAGGTATCCGGCCCCCTCCTACGGGCACTGGGTGGACCTCGATACCACCGTCGCGCGGGAGGGGGTCGAAACCGCCACGTGGACGGAGTCAGGGCTGCGCCTCCGTTTCCGAACCGGGCACGAGGTCTTCGTCCCGGCCCGCTTCTTCCTCGGCGGCCGGTGAGCTTTCCGTTTGTCGTCCCGGCATCGAACGGGCTCGAACGTGTCCGGCATCTTCTCAGTTCACCGGACGTTGCAGGGGCCAGGGCCTGTTCACGCGGGCAAGGTTGTTGCGGCACGGAGGCCGGGATCGCGGAACCGGTCGAGCTCAGGGTGCAACGAGACTCGTGCACAACGGTGATGGAGTTCCGATCGGAGCTGTGCGCGTGCATGGTCTCCAGATGCGACGCGCTGTTTGAGCTGGGCGACGCACTGCTGTGCTCCGATGGGCCGGTCCGTACTCTCGTGGACCTGGTCCTTGTGCCCGAGCATAGGAGGGGCCACGGCGCCCTGTACTCCGGGCTGCACCGGGCCGGATCGACGTCGCCTGGCTGCGGCCGGCCCTGGCCGGGGTGCCTCTGCCCAGCGCCAGGGACGGCGCTTCGTTTGGCGGTGGGCATGCGAAGACCCCTCCCTGAGGCCTCGTACCGGCCCGCCTCGGCGCCAGGCGCGAGCATGTAGGAGGTGAGTTGCTCAGCAGTCGAGGCCGGCGCCCCTGCCGGGCCTCCACCTTCACCTTCACCTGCGACGGCACCAGGCGCTACGTTGCGGCGGTGATCAATGACGCGGTTCCGCAGAAGGAAGCTCGGTGGGTCGTCCTCGTGGAGGCCGAGACCTGCCCCGGGTACGAGGAGGACCACCGCTGGCAGCTCGTCGCAAAGCATGCCGTGCCGGACGGAGGTCGTGCGGCGGCTGACGGACTGGCACGCAAGCTCGCCATGGAGTACGTCCCCAGAGAGGTCAACATGGGCTCGGCCGGGGACACGCCGGCACGCAAGGTGTTCCGAGTCGCCGACGGCTCCTGGCTTGTCGAGGTCCGGGGAATCGACCACAAAGCAATTCTCTGCCGGATAACCACCGCCGAGCTGGTACGTGAGTGGAAGTACGTACGTGCTGGGGAAACCACGGCGGAGCGCAGACGCAGACTGCTGGGCCAGACCTGAGAGGCGGACGGAACCGACCGGCCGGAATCGTTTGCTCGCCGGACGGGCGTCATGGTCTCGGATGCCTAACGGCCGGGTCCGGCGGAGTCCGCCAAGGCGGCGGCCAGACGACATCCGACCGTGTTTCCCCAGTCGGTAGGCCAAGACTTGCTCGCGCCAGTTCGAGGTATTCCTGGCGGGCAGTGCGATATTCCGCGAACGCTGTCTCCCACGCTCCGGGGTCCGCGGGGATCAGACCACGGGCCAGCCACTCGAGATGCCACAGACAGTGGTTCACTCGGACCGTGGCGGTGTTGGTCGCCGCGTCACCCAACAGCCAGAGTCCCTCGCTCAGAGCCGAGCGATGGCTCTCGGCCTCCCCCAATTCGGCAAGTACCTCATCGGTGGGTTCCAACGCGGCGGATCCCGTCGCGATCCCACGGAAGACAGCGATGCGCAGGTAGCGATGTGCCAATGCCTTGACCGCGTGGCCGTACTCGGCATAGGCAGTCAGCCGCCGCTCGTCCCAGCGAACAGCCTGCTGTCGACGCCATCGAGTGCGCTCGTTCGCGCTGCTGACCAGATACGACGTTGCGGCACCCACGACGACACCGACGAGGGGGAGCGCTGCGCTGATCAAGCTCATTGACTTCCCTTCCCTGCAGCGGACGTGCCTACGTGATGAGAACGCTTCCCCGACGGCTGAAGACGACGACGAGCGCTCGGTCAACGGAGTCCCCAGGCGTACGCCAACGTCGGCCCCAGGGGGGAACATCGTGGACGCGATCGAGCGGTCGTGGCGGTGTCGGGTCAAGTAGACCGCCGGGCGAACGGCTCAACAGCGTCGAAGTCGACCGGCGGGGCGTGAGCACATGCCATCAGGGTTTGAACGAGCCGCCGCGTAGCGGACTGGCCCGAGCACTCACTCGCCACCGCCTCCATCACCACCACCACCTCCGCCTCCACCACCTCCGCCTCCACCACCTCCGCCTCCGCCTCCGCCTCCGCCTCCGCCTCCGCCTCCGTCGAAGTGTGGACCGGAGTCGACGTCGAGGCGCGGGAATCTGCGCCCCGACGTCGGGCCCTGACCGCTGCGCCTCGCAGTGGGGCCGCGACGTGGTGGAACCGCCGGCGCGCGGCCTACCGGACGTCGCACCGTCCCGTCCAGGAGGCCGGCGACCCCGCCAAGGACGTACTCAGGCATGTTCGGATCGCACTCGGCCTGCTGAAGGTGTCGCCGGCCCGCACGGGTCGCCTGACGGTCCGCGCCCGCCACCAGGCCCCATGCGGCCAGCCCACGGCCGATCCGTTCGACTTCCGGGGAGCGTTGCAGGCCGGCTCTTACGGTGTCGATGCTCTTGGTGCGCTCGCAGAAGGCGATCACAGCGCGCTCGATCGCGTGCAGGGGCTGCTCCACGTCCACAGTCCGCACCTGAGAGGCGTGCACCACGAGCAGCCCGCGCCGGTTCAACGCGATGACCGCGCTGTCCACCACCCGCCGGGCCCCGCCCGCCAGGAACGCTATGTCATACACATCCAGAGTCCGCGTCTCCCCCGAGCCCCTCACGATCCACCGGAACACCCCCCGCATACCAGTTCCGCCCCCGTTTCGGCCCACTTGCTCTGTCGGCAGTGTCACCTGACAGCACAGCGACCAACCCTCTTCCCGACATCTCAGAGCAAGACTTGAGCTACGGCCTTGGCCATGCCAACGCACCGCTCCCACACACCCCGGCCGACAACGGCCCGTTCACGGGATTCGCCCTCAGCTTCTCAACTGTCCTGTGCCGCGCGGCACAGGAGGTCCGCGTCGACCCGGCTGAGCTGTGAAGAGCAGCGAGGAGACTTCGATGACATCAACTCATGGCCGTCACAACGCCCCTGGAGGACGTGCGCCGCACTCGCGCTGAAAATCCGAACCTGCGATCTCATGCGAGCGACCTCTTCAGATCGCCCAGGCGCCCGCCATGGCCGCCCCGACCCTTGCCAGACCCCAGCCCGCCACCTGGGTGCCCGGCCACACCGGCCCCTGCGTCTGGCCTGTCAACTGCACCAGTATCCGCGACCCTGGGGCTATCTGATCAGGAGGAGAGCCGTCGCTTGGGAAGATCGCGACCGGATCGTCAGCCTTCCTCCTTCAAAACTGCGAGGTCGTGTCGGTTGCCGACAATCGCTCGACCACAGCCCGGAGGCAGACGCTCCGCCACCATGGCCACGGCTGCCTCGGCAGTGTCAGCGTCACCGACGTACTCCGCCCTGGACGGCCCCGCCACGACGAAGCCCCCACCCCGTCGTGGGGCAATGTAGGGCACGTCCCACGTGCAGGGATGCCCGGTGCACCGGCTGAAGTGCAGCTCCCACATGCCCACCCAGGGGAAGAGCTGTCGCAGCCTGGGCTCGGCGTAGGCGGCGCGCACCACACCAGCGTCCACGCGGTCTGAAGCGAGAAGCCTCGTCCATGCGGTCTCGATGACGTCCTTCGCCGTGCCCGCTGTGTCCATGGGAGAAGGGTGTCAGAACGTCGCTTCGCCCAGACGAGCACCTCGTCCACCGCAGGTGCGGTACCCCGACTCCACAGAAGTTGAGCCAGAACCATTTCTCGTGAACCTAGGCGAGCCAGTGGATCACCAACTGCCTCCCGGACTGCTGGACAAGCACTGCCGCTTGAAGGGCTGTGGCTCAGGTTCCGTGTAACAGTGACTGAGCATTGCACCCCGGGGGTGGCTGCCTCGCTGGTCAGGACTGGATTGGTTCGGCAGCGCTTTGCCGCCGCGCCCGCACCCGACTCAGACGGCCTACTCTTCCAATACACGCGGGCACGTACGCCTTTAGCGAGCGACCGATGTTCACTGTGGACTTCACGCGACAGTTCGACATCATTGACAGCGAGGGCGAGCACGAAGAGTACGTACGGCTTTACTGCGAACTTCGCTACGAGTGCGAACCTATGAGATCGGCGGTGACGGCGTCGAGGTCGTGCCGGAGGAATCCGGCGAAGCCGCCGACCCCGTGCAGGCCGAGGCGGCAGGCGGCCTTCCAGGCGCCACGCGGTGCACGGCACCTGGGGGCACCGCCCACCAGTTGCCGCAACAGGAGTGGGCTGGCATCCGCCCCTCCCGCCCGAGGCCCCCGCGCGGTGTGACCGCGCGGCAGGAGTCGGACGGCGTCGGCGTTGTCGGACCGCGGTGTTAGCGTCACCACCATGGCAAACCGTTCATATCTCTACTCCGCAGACTCGATGCCGAGCGAGGCAGAGCTCCCCCAGCGGATCCGATGCATATCCGAGCACAACTGGGACATCCCGCTCGCGCACAAGCTCATGGTGGGGCGCGGAACGACGATCGTCCCGTCCATGATCTGGAACCCTCCGATCGGCATCGCCGCGGACTACGCCGACGGGGCGGCCCTGCTCCGCGAGCTCCTGCGCGCGGTCGGCAAGGGCCTGGAGGACGATGCCGAGTTCGCCGAATGCGTTGCCAGGACCACGGCCCACCTCGAGAAACAGCAGGCGAAGTACTTCGTCCTCGAGACCGGGGAGATCGTCTCGATGTCGGGCGACGATCCGACAGCGAGCGTGCGGCGTCTGGCTTCCGAGGACATCCCCGACGCCGTCACCAAGGCCGAGGCGGCGATCGCCGGCCAGAACGACGACTGGCTGGCCTCGGTCCGAGCCGACTGGCAGAGGCACTTCGCGTCCTTCTACAGCGAGGCGCTCTACTTCTCCTTCCCCACCTGACATGTGAGTCTGTCCGGTGGATCATGGCTGGGCCCACCCGCCTGGCACGGCGCTTCGTCGCGTGGCCGAAACACCGTGATGGATCCGGTATCGAATCCAGCCTGGGGGTGGGTGGCGTGGATCGCACTTCGTGATGTCACGTCTCGGCGGGCCCGCGGTGTCTTGCGGGCACGACTGCATGACCAGCGTGATGTCGACGTCCGCGCGCTTCCGTAGACGGTTGGCCGCGATCGTTCCGGCGTAGCCGCCGCCGATGACAACGACCTTGCTGAGGTTGCTGTGTGCCCGTAGCGGCGACGCCACGCTCGACTACGGAACCCTGCTTGGTGACGGCATCGAGCTGGTCGTCGGCAGTGCCACGCTGATCGACGCCAGCCGCACGTCGCGTGCGGCTGGCGTCGGGCCGTGCCCTGGACTACGACTACTTCGTCTATACGCGGTCGGCAGCACCGGGGCAACACTGTCGTCCGTGCCCGCCGGGGCCGCGTGTGCCCTGCCCCTCGCCGAATTCCAGGACGCGGCGTGGTTGCGTGCCAAGCTGGAGGAGTTGCCCCATGACGCTCCGGTCACCGTCGTCGTCGGCGGCGGGCTGACCGGCATCGAGACGGCCGTCGAACTGGCCGAGCGGGGACGCGCGGTCACGCTGGTGTGCGGCCGCACCCCGGCGCCCGCGTTCAGCGCGGCCGGTCGCTGCTACATCGCCACATGGCTGTCCCGGCACGGTGTCGCCGTACTCGCGGGAGTGTCGGTGAGCGAGGTGCGGCAGGACGCGGTCATCCTCGACGACGGTTCCGCCGACGGCCCTGCCGGCGGTGCGGTGCGTCCGAGCGCGCTGACCATCTGGGCCGCGGGGTTCGGCGTACCGGATCTTGCGGTGGCGAGCGGGCTGCGCACCGACCCGCTCGGCCGTCTACTCACCAACGAGACGCTGACCATCGTCGACGACGACCGTGTCGTTGCCGCCGGGGACGCCGCCGCACGGTCGGGCCGGCCCCTGCGGATGAGCGGCTATGCCGCTGGACCCCTCGGTGCGCAGGCGGCCGACACCGTGCTGAGCCGCATCGCGGGGACGCGGCCGGCGGTGCTCGATCTGGCCTTCTCGGGGGCGTGCGTCAGCCTGGGGCGGCACGCCGCCGTCCGACAGCTGGCGCGCAAGGACGACACCGCGGTGAACGTCTACATCAGGAGGTCTGGGCGGCGGTCGCCGTGCTCGTCGACGCCACCATCGTCCGGATGATCCTCGTCCCCGCGGTGATGGAACTGTGCGGCAAGGCGAACTGGTGGATGCCCGGACGCCGGGCACCGAAGACGGCCCCGGCCGCACCGGCGGCAATCGGGGAAGAAGCCAACGTCTGACCCCTCCTCACGACCCCGCGCGGCAAGTCCGCGAGCACACTCTGAGCGCTGATCGGAGGCTGCTCGTGCGTACAAAGGAAAGCGACTCTGGTTCACGGAGGCAGGTCCTGAAAGGGCAGCGGGCTCCGCTGGTGTGGATGACGTGCGCAACCGTGCCAGTGCTGCGGCATAGTCTTGGATCATGGCCTTGCGACCCGATGAATTTTACGACCACGCACGTGCGGCTGCCGATGCTGAAGTTCGGCTTCCGCTGGCACGGATGACCGGATGGGACATCAGTCCGTTCGAGGCGGACGGCCTGCGTGTCTCCGCACTCCGGCCGCCCGTTCTGCCCGAGCCGGGGCGGCACGGCGAAGACCCGGCGGATTGCGGCGAGTGCCGCTCCCGCGACGAAGGCATCTGGCTCAACGACCGCTGGCGACTGGCGCGGATACCGGGGGTCGGTGTGCCACTGGTGCTGATGCTGTACCCGCGCGACCACTACGACATGGCCGATCTGCCGGACGATCTCGCTGCCGAACTGGGGGTGCTCACCACTCACGTCGTCCGCCACGTGCAGGCACTGCCGCACATCAGCCGCGCCCACGTCTACCGGATCGGGGACGGAGCCGCGCACCTGCACGTGTGGTTCTTCGCCCGGCCCGAGGGACAGGCCCAGTTGTACGGGTCGTGGCTGCCCGTCTGGGACGACCTCCTGCCCGAATACCCGGCCGATGTGGCCGAGGCAGACGCGACCGCGGTTGCTGACGCTTTGATCGCCTCGTACGGAGGCCGCCGCGCGGACTCAGCCTGACGCTCATCCGGTTCGCCGGGACTCGCGGTCGGCCTTGTGGTGTGCGGGGCGGGTGTAGGCCTCTACGGTGGCGAGGAGGCGTCCGACGTCGTAGCGCGTGGCGCGTCGCCGGTTCTCGAGCCGAGCGGGCAGCCGGGACCGGGGCCGCGTGGGGCGAGGTGGGGCGAGTTTCGGTGCACGAGCTGTGCGCCCGCCTTCGCGCGTAGGCTCCGGAACCCCCGGCGTACCGGAGCGGAGGGTGAGCCTGTAAGGGACCAAAACGACCGCGCACGACATGTCGGCATCAGGCGTGCCCTCGGCTGGACTGGTTGACGCTCCATGGGCGGCGGCATAGGCAAGTACCTCAAGGACGAAGTGCCACGGTCCATCCGGAGCGAACTCAGCGGGACTCCGGACGTGCGTCAGATGGTCCGCATCAACGGCGCCAGACCGGTCGTGTGTCATGTTGAACCCGGAAGCCCTCGATAGGTCCCGCAGCCATGAATCCCGCCTGGTGGGCACGCCGTATGACCATCCCGTCGTTGATCGACGGCTCACGGAATGCGTGCCTGGGCCGAACGCGGCTCTGGCAGGATTTTCGTAGCCGGAGATCATCTCGGTGACGCGGTCGGTCGGTCCGCAGCACGGGCAGCCTGTGACATGCCGCTGAACTGGCGGCTGGGGTAACCGAAGTTGTCTGATGTGCTGGTGATTTCGGTCGAGGTCTCCGATCCCATGGTGGTCCACGCCCTCACGAGATCCGGTGAACCAGCGAGATGTACTCCCCTCTGTTGCGGGAGCCGCTTCCGCCGCTGGTCACACCTCGGATGCGGGGGCTGCACGTTCTGGGGTGACACCTGCGGCACCCTCCTTGTCGACGTCACCACCCGGCGGCCGCTAGTGGGGCCAGAGAAAGCCGCCCCGAGCGGGCCACCCGGCGATGTGCACCCGGAGATCTCCGACGCAGGTCACCAGCCGTCCGGCCCCGGCGGTCGGGGCCGGAGGCGCCTTCTGCGGGCTCGAGGAGGAGAAGCGAGCACTAAGATCATGAAATGGAAATCGACCTGTCTGAGGTACTGGCTGAGTTGCTCGAGCTGAAGGAAGCTGAGGAGGAAGCGCACGCGGTGGTGGAGCGCCTTCAAGAGGAGTTCAGCAAGAACGGACCGTACTGGCCCCAGACTGATGAGCAGCACGTGGTCTGGCAGAACGCGTGGGAAGACTGGCGCGTGCCCTGGGAGGAGCTGGACGACACTCTGACTTACCACGCGGAGACGCTCGGCCTTGACCGCGGCGAGCTGGAGGCCGCGCTGCAGCAGGCGGCAGCCCATGCCGCACCGCCGGTCGCCGACTGACGGCCCCGCCGACGGACCAGACCGAGGCGCGCCTGGGCAGGTGCGGGGACCTCTTGGTGGGGGTTGCGGATCTCATCAGCCCAGTGCAAGGTGCGCAGGGTCAACAGGTCGTCCTCCGCCGTAAAGCGCGACGAGGCACTCGCGCCCGCGCATCACGAAAAACACAGACATCGACGTCTCGGTGCAGGCACTTGAGACCGTGAGCCTGCCAGCGGACAGTCCCCTCGACGACATGATCGACACACCCAGCGCCCGCTTGGCGAACGGCACGTACGAGGAAGACGTCGCGATCCTCGCCGCTCGCCAGCGCGACGGAAGTCAATGGGCTCCCCACTCAGCCTCGACGAGAAGCGCTCAACCTTCACGTCGACAGAACAAGGGTCGGCCAAAGTTTCGTGGGCGATTGCCGCTCATCGTGCCGGGGATGTCACCTCTGCTCGTCTTGCTCCCAACGCGCAAGTATCTCGGCCACGCGCGGGTACCGCTCGAGTAGCTCGGCGTCCGTCAGGTCCATGCCAGCTGCCCCCAAGATCGCGGCGGTGCCGACCGGCAGCGTCCGTTCTTTGGTGCGGTACTCGTCGGCCATGGGACCTCCAGCGTTCGTTCGGCTGAGCCGCCTACGATCCGCCTGGCACATGCCTACGTCAACACCTGCGGAGCGCATTGTTCCAGATGTAGTGTGCAACGTTCCCTTAAGCCCTGGTCAGAGTCCGATGCCGATGCCTTAGGAGTCGGCATCGAAATCGCCAGTGCACGGGGAGGGCGGGTCGGCTGTTGGACCGGCAAGGACATCGATTCCCCGGCTTGTTCCAGCGCGCCGTGGACCTGCTGGGGTGATCCGAGTCAGGCCACGCGAAGGGGCAGGGCGACGCCTCCTCCACCGGCACAGCTGACGATGGCCGTACCCCCTCCCGTGTGGTCGGGAGCCTGTGGTGCTGGGACGCAGCCGGCCCGGGAGACCCGCCGCGCGTTCCGTCCGCTGCCTCGCGGCGGATGAGGAGATTCCACCCATGGGAAAAACGTCCCGTTTCATCCGCTTTTCTGCGGTCAGGAGACTCATAGCCGAACGGCTCGGTGCCCCGCCCCCCGACAGAACAGATGAGTGAGCGAACCAATGCGGCCCCTGACCTCCCGCCCGGCCGGCGCCGGTGCGCAGCAACCACTTCGCCAAGTCCTCACCACGCGCCTGTTGTACTTCTTCATCCTCGGGGACGTCCTCGGCGCCGGGGTGTACGTGCTGATCGGTGAGGTGGCCGCGAAGTCCGGCGGAGCGGTGTGGGTGCCCTTGACGGTGGCCCTGCTGTTGGCGCTTCTGACCGCGGCGTCGTACGCCGAACTCGCCACGAAGTACCCTCGGGCGGGCGGAGCCTCGCACTACGCCACGAGGGCTTACGGCCCTGCGGTGGGGTTCTTCACCGGGTTCTGCATGCTGGCGGCCGGCATCGTGTCGGTCGCGGCGCTGGCCCGCGGTTTCGCCGGCGAGTACCTGGCCTCCCTCGTCCCGCTGCCGGTGGTACCGGTGGTCGTCGTCTTCCTGGGCCTGCTGGCGCTGCTCAATGCGCGCGGCATCCACGAGTCCACCCGCGTGAACACCGTCGCCACCTTGGTCGAGACCGGCGGTCTCCTGCTCGTGGTGGGGCTCGGCGTGTGGGTCGTGGTGCGGGGCGGGGGCGACGTCGGAAGGCTGACCCAGCTCGGGACGGACTCGGCCTCACCGGCCTCCGCCGTCATGGTGGGTGCGGTCCTGGCCTTCTACTCGTTCGTCGGCTTCGAGACCTCGGTGAACGTCGCCGAGGAGACCCTGGACCCGACGCGTTCCTACCCGCGGGCCCTGTTCGGCGCGCTCATCACCGCCGGCCTGATGTACGCGGCGGTGGGTGCCGCGGCTTCGGTAGCCGTGCCCACCAAGGCCCTGGCGGGTTCCGACGGGCCGCTGCTGGAGGTCGTCCGCTCCGCGGGGGCCGTGCCGCCCGGGCTGTTCGCGTTCGTCGCACTGGTCGCGGTCGCCAACGGCGCCCTCCTCACCGGAATCATGAGTTCCCGCCTGGCGTACGGGATGGCTCGGGACGGTCTGCTGCCGGCCTTCCTCACCCGGGTGCACCCGGGCAGGCGCACACCGCGGGCGGCGATCGCCGCGACGACGGCCGTGGCAGGGCTGCTCGCGATGACCGGTGAGATCGACGTGCTCGCCGGCACGCTCGTCCTGCTCCTGCTGGCCGTGTTCCTCACCGTCAACACGGCCGTCCTGGTCCTGCGGCGCGACCCGTCCGCGCCCACCTCCCATTTCCGGACCCCCACGGTCGTGCCCGTGCTCGGCGCCCTCTCCTGCGTCGCACTGGCCACGCAGGTCGAGGCGGACGTCTGGCTGCGCGCCCTGGCGCTCATGGGCGTGGGAGCCGTCCTCGGCGCCCTGGTCCTGCGGCAGCGGTGGCGCGGGCACGGGGCGGCGACGCCCGCAGCACCCCTGCCCGACGGCCGCTGACCCGCGGGAACCGCGACGTCGCCGAGGCCTGGAACACCGAGCGAGAGAGGACCGAGGACGCGGGGATGCGTTGGTGGCGTTGGACCGTCCAGGAGGCCCGCAACGCCCGTGCGGCCGTCCTCAGTGCGCTGCGGGAGCCCGGTGAGGAACGCGTCCGCGCGATCCAGGCCCTGAAGGCCGCGGCGGCGGCCCTCGCGGCCTGGGCCGTGGCGGGCTGGTGGTGGCAGGCACCGATGGCGATGATGGCGCCGTGGTCGGCCGTACTCCTCGTGCGGGCGACGGTGTACCAGTCCGTACGCTGCGCCGGGCAGCAGTTCCTGGCCATCGCTCTGGGCACGGTGGCGGCCGCGGGAGCCGGCACGCTCACGGGCGGCACGCTCACGGCCATGATGATCGCGCTTCCTCTGACCGCCCTGGCCGGCAGCCACCCCAAGTTCGGCGAGTACGGCCTGTCGGCGGCCGCTACCGCCGTCTTCGTCCTCACGTACGGCAGATACTCGGGTGTGGACATCGGGCACCGGCTCGTCGAGTCCCTCGTCGGGTCCGTGATCGGGATCGCCGTCAACGCGTTCGTCCTGCCGCCGCTCGACCTAAGCCGGGTGGAGCAGTCCCTCACCCACGTGCGGCGCCGCACCGCCGAGTTGCTGGCGACGATCGCCGAAGGCGTGGGCCGGGACCATGGGACGCCGGCGGTGCGGCAGTGGCACGAGGAGTCCCGGCGCCTGGGATCGGCGCTCACGGCGCTGCGCGATGCCCGGCAGTTCAGCGGCGAGAGCTGCCGTATGAACCCGGCCGTCCTGGTGCACGGCGGCCACGGAACCCTCCCCGCCCCGTGGTGGGACGAGCACTGGGAAAGGCTCGCGGAACACGTACGGGCCCTCACCGGCACCCTCGTCCATGTGGGAGGGGACACCTGCCCGGCCCCGCCGCCGCGAGCGGTCGCGGAACTCGCGGAGGTCCTCGCGGCGGCGTCCCGCCTGTGCGCCCGAGAACCCGTCTCGGCCGAGGAACCGGACCCGTACCACTGCCACGGCTACGAGGGGGTACGGCGCACCGCGTGGGAGGCGCACGCCCGGCTCACCGGGTACGCCACGGGCACGGGTCCGGACTGTGCCCGGGCCGCGATCGTCGGAGCGTTGTCGGCCCACACGAGGCACCTGCTCGAAGAGCTCGACCGGGCACGCCTGCGCGCCCCGGAGCTGCGGACGCCCGGACGCCGCAGTGCGCGCAGGCGCGGGCGTGCTCCGGGGGTTCGGCGAGGGAGGAGTTCATCTCCGGCAAGAACAAGCAGAACGCCGTCAAGGCCGTGGTCCTCACCGACGCCAACGGCAGGCTCCTGTGGTGCGGTCCAGCCCTGCCGGCCCGCTGTGCCGACCTCACCCGCCCCCGCCGGTTAGTACGGCAACCGCATCTGCGTGGCGGATGTGGTGTGGGGCTCGTTGGTGTATTTGTGTGCCGATGAGCTGACGGTTGAGCAGGTCGGGTCGTGGTACTCGTTCGGAGCCGCCGGGGGCTCCGAGGCAGCCCCGGCGGGGGCCCTGGCGACCTCCGGTTCGACCCTCCCGGGTAACGCACCGGCTCGCTCCGGTCGGGCGGCGAGCAGTGCGCGGCGGGGCGCCTGCCGGCGCCGCCTACGGCCGCAGCTGGGCCGCGAGTGCCTCGGCGACCTTCCTGAGCGACTCACCGGCCAGGGCCGGGTCCGCCTTGGTGACGGGCCATCCCTGGGAGACCACGAGCGCCAAGTCGCCCTTGCCCGCCACCGCCACCCGTGCGACGGCGACCGTGCCCCGGCCGGGGGTGACCCTGGTCTGGCCGATCCCGGGCCTGTCCTTGGAGAACGCCATCACCTCGTCGGCGCCGAGGTTGCCGAGGCGGGCGATCTGCGGCAGCGCCAGGTTCACCGCCACCTCGCCCTCGGACGCGGCCATGAGGTCGATCTCCACCGGGGCTTCCGAAGCCGTGAAGTTGCAGACGACGGACGTGTGCGGCGGGACGGCGGGGTTGGAGGGGAGCCCGAACGGCGGCGTGGGCTGCCCGCTGGGCCAGGCCTCAGCCGGCCGGCCCGGGTCGACGGTCCCCTGAGCCGCGGGGTCGCCGCCGGACGCCGCCGGGGTGACGGTCCGTTCGGCACCGGCCGCCTTCAGCGCCGCCGCCGGGTCTAGGCCGAACGGGCAGGCCGACGCACTCGTCAGCTGCTCCGCCGTCGAGGCGACCCGGTCGTAGGACAGCCTCTCACCGCCCGAGGCGGCCCCGCCGGAACTCCCGGACGAGGAACAGGCGCTCCCGGCAAGGGCGATCACGGCCGCGCCGGCCAGGGCGAGGATGCGGCGGTACCTGGCTGCTGTGCGATCAGCTGTCATCCGGTCAGCCTAATCCTGCAACCGCATCTGCGGGACGGATGTCGTGGAGGGCTCGTTGGTGCATCTGTGTGCCGATGAGCTGACGGTCGAGCAGGTCGAGTCGTGGTTCGAGGGGATAGCCGGGTTCCATGCCCGCATCGCGCATCGTTTCAGCAGGCCGGAGCCCCGCGATCGGGCACTGGACTACCTGGCGGGCCGCTGACTCCGTTGGAGCGGAAGAACGGCTGGACGCTGGCCGAGCAGGTCGGGGCAGCTCCGTCCGGACGGGGTCCAGCGCCTGCTGAACCTTTCAGACTGGGATGAGGACGCGGTCCGCGACGACGTGCGCGATTTCGTGGTGGAGACCATCGGCGCTAGGACCAGCTCGTTAGCCGCCGGCGCCCCCCTGTGGCACGTCGATCGGTCGCTGTCCGCCGCCACTTGTTGCGAATTCAAGGGCCTGTTGAATCCCCGCCCGCCAGATGTCTCCGGTCGTCGTCACTAATTCTGCCAGCCGGTCATACTCGGCCAAGGCATTCTCTATTCCAGCCGACGCCCGTCTTCTGCGCGTCCGAATCCGCGGGTACCGCTCACGCCACGATCGGATGGCTGCGATCGCGTCCGCCGAGGTGCACCAGCAGGCCGCGCGCACTTGGTTCTCCAAGGTCACCGGCAACCGTAGGCAGACTCGTTCAGGAAAGTCTCGGTCACGAGAGCCGGGCCAGCGGCCGGGGAAACGTGCAGGCTCCGGGTATGCCGGCCAGAGGCGGTTCCAGCCCCGGGCCTCGAGTTCCCGTCGTACGCCCAGGGTCGCGAGCCTGTCGAGCGTGTCCAGCAGGTCACCGCGGGCACGCATGTCCGCCAGAACTCGCAGTCGTATGGCCCGTACCTCGGCGGGTGTCTTCCCGCAGTTGGACTCTCCGGCGAGCCATCGGTCGTCCGACATGAGACGGATACGGCGCTGCCGCTCCCTTGTCAGAAGATCACACAGTTTTTGTCGAGTGCCGAACGGCAGGCATGCCGTCACTGGAACAGTACCGGCTCTTTCCATGACTGCGATTATTACCGAAGAACCTTGCAAGTTTCAGCGACTCAATTTCGTTGAATCCTGGGCGACTTTGAAAAGGTGCGGCATGGAAGAGATCGGAGCACTCTGACTATCGAGTCGGTCGAAACGACCGCATCACCTGCCACTCAGGCCACAAGAGGAGGCTGTTATGGGTGCTCGCGAGAACCCGACAGTGCTGAATGAAAGGCTCAGCATTCACACCGCTGCCGCCGCTGCCGCACAGTGGGACGAACTGTCATCACGTCATACGGAGCTTTCCACGCTGCTCAAAGGTGTCCAGGGCCGCCTGGGCCTCGCCGACCCTGCGGCCCTCGACGCCCTTTCCGGCGGGGTCGTCGGCTATAGCGCGGAAACGATTCTGAGCGGCAACGTACCCGTACCGTCGAGTCTCGCGGGCACGGAAAAGGGCACAGAGGTGAACAAGCTCACCGCCACCATCGTCGCCAAAACCTACGAGGGCGCGGGCAGTGAACAGGTGGCGGCCTGTGCCACCGTCCTGCGGGGCGACCCGAGTGGGGAGGAGATCGTCGACGCTTTCGTCCTCGTCGGGCAGAAAGGTTCCCTCATCGACACCACCACGGAACTGGTAGCCGGCAAGGCAGGGACACTGGTTCCCAGGGACGGCTGGTGGGACGCGCTCACGAGGTGCCTCGGAGGTTGTGGCTCCACGTGCCTGAGTGCCGCAA
The DNA here is from genome assembly GCF_040651925.1 of Streptomyces sp. NPDC048349. Classification (NCBI taxonomy): domain Bacteria; kingdom Bacillati; phylum Actinomycetota; class Actinomycetes; order Kitasatosporales; family Streptomycetaceae; genus Streptomyces; species Streptomyces sp. NPDC048349. Next base: position 61,564 of record NZ_JBEZLA010000011.1, read on the forward strand.
TCGGCTGTCCCAAGACGAGTTGGCAGATATTCCTCGTCTGCCTCGCCGGCCGCTGCGGACTCTGCGTGGTCAAATGCGCCGCCTGTGCGACGTGCGACTGCACGTGGTGGTGCCGGGTCGGCGTCGGCTGCTGCAACCACTGATCGAGGAGGTCTCAGCGTGAACAGCGTTCAATGGCTGCAAGTCCCGACGCTCCCGCCGGAGACGGGGAGCGGCTCACCCAGCCCCAAGTACGACGTCGGCAGTGCGGTCGTCGTGCACGGCGAAGGCTCGGCGTACGTCGCACTGGCCGACGAGGCCCTCGCCGCGGCGCTCCTGGCCCACGGAGACGTACAGCTACTCACCGCCGAACACAGACAGCAGATCGAGCCTGCTCCAGGCCTTCCCCTGACCTGGGAGCAGCTGGAGGAGCAGGTATCCGCTCTGGGAGCCGGGCGCCATCCGCACCACCGCTCGGTGGGGCTGGGTGACGTCATAGCAGCGATCACCCGGCGCGTGCGCATCCCCGAATGCGGAAGCTGCGCTCGGCGTCGCCAGGGGCTGAACCGGATCACGGTATGGGGCTGGTGGCGCGACCGCCCGGCCCAGGCGACCGGATAGGCGAAGTTCCCTTGCCTCGGAGGGCCACGGATCGCCAACGCGCCCGCTCTTCCGCATCAGGGTGGCCCGGCCTGGCGCCGGGCCACCCTGAGGCATGAGAGGCAGCGCCACTGACGGAGGTTCTGAGTGACCTCAGGCCGCCGCCGACGATGCAGTGGGGAGGGGCAACCCGCCGCCGATGCCGACCAGCTGACCGGCTGACCGGCCGGGGGCACGCGAGGGCGGCCAGGCCGGCGGTCCGGTCGTGCTTCCGGGCACGGGGCTCGGAAGCACGACCGGACGAGGGCCGTACCGCTGTCTGCCGGTTAGCCGGTGAGCCGGTTAGTAGCAGCGGCACTTGCGCAGGAACTTGCGCCAGTTGCTAGCCAGCCGGGACCAGGTGGCATAGGCCCCGTCCTTGTAGATGCGCTTGTTCATGTACCGGTCGGCGTCGGAGTCGCCGGCGGTATGGCCCTGGACCCAGAGCGTCAGGAAGCCCTTGCCGGGCTGCCCTCCGATCACCCCTCCCTGGGTGAGGGAGAACGAGATCCAGGAGTTGCGCCCGTAGGCGAAGCTGCCGGGCGCGGCGTCCAGGCGCAGGCTCCAGGCGCCGACGTATCCGACGCGGACGTTGAAGTTGTTGATCCAGAGGCTCTTCTTCGTGCCGTAGCCCTTGTAGTCGGCCCGGAGGGGCATGAACTTGCCCTCTTCGCCGTAGTAGATAGCGTCTGCCCGGCCTTTGAGGGGGAAGATCCTCCCGAAGTTCCAGCGGAACAGCATGAAGATCGTTTCCTTGCTGACGAGCGAGAATCCGAGGTTGAAGCTGAACGCGTAGTCCAGCGTCCCCTCGGTGTCGGTGCAGTTGACGGCATCGCCCGAGCAGTAGACGTAGGCGTTCGCGCCGCCGCCCATGACGGGGTCGGTGGACAGGAACCGGCCGGTCCCCGGGTCGTACAGCCGGGCACCCATCAGGGTCAGGCCGGTCGGGGTCTGCGTGGAGCGCTGCGCAGCGCCCAGCCAGCCGTACCGTGCTGCGGGCTGGCCCGGCGCGGGGTTGCCGAACTCGTCGTGGTTCAACACTGCGGGGGCCTGCGCGGGGTCGAGCGGAAGCTGGACGGCGACATCCCCATGGAGGTCGGTCAGCTGCAGCACCGTGTCCCCGGCGGCGCTGGTGGTGGCCGCGAGGCCTCCGCCGAGCGAGCCGACGTAGCGGGTCAGCCCACCTTGGCCGTTCTCGACGGTCCAGCTGGGACGGTCGGAGCCGTCCGCGTAGTGGTGGACCGTCGTCGTCGTTGCCGACCACGTGCCGGCGCTGTTCGTCTCGGTGGTGGCCGACGTGATGCGGTTCGTCGGGTCGAGCTGCCAGGTCTGGCGCTGGTTCCCGGCCGTTTGCCGGTGCACCCGGTCGTTGGCGTAGTAGTCGAGGGACGAGCCTCCCGGCAGTGTGGTGGTCCGGCCGAACCCGTCGTAGGTGTAGCCGGGGTCGACGAGGCGGTCGGCGCTGTCGTAGCTGTGGGCCGTCGTCGTACCGCCGGTGGCCGGGCACAGGCCGTCCGCCAGGCCCGTCGCGCTGCTCTGGGCGGTGCGGTTGGTGTTGCGGTCGAAGGAGTAGGCCCGCCGGGTGCACACGCCGTTGCCGATGTCGTCGACGCCGACGAGGCGGCCGACGCCGTCGTACTGGAAGAACTGCGACGATGCGGCGCCGGCGACGCTGTGCTGGGACGCGACCCGGCCCTGTGCGGAGAAGTCCGCGCGGTCGGAGAGGAGGACCGCGCCGTCGGCATCGCGGGTGTAGATCCGTGCGCCGGCCACTGCGTGGGCGTCCTTGACCTGCCGCATGGTGATTCCCCCCGGCAGGCGTTCCTCACTCAGCACGCCGTCCAGGTCGTAGCTCGCGCTGAATGTACCGGCGGCCGAGTCACGGACCTCGGTGGCCATGCCCCGCGGTTCCTTCACGGTGTCGTAGGTGTACGTCCGCGTGGACGGGACGCTGTCCGACGTCTTCACGACCCGGTCCAGGGCGTCGTACTCGGTGGTGGTCGTACCCGAGCCGGCGTCGGTGTACCGGACCAGGCGTCCCAGGCGGTCGTACGCCGTGGCGATCGCGCCCGAGGCGGACGAGACCTTGGCGATCTTCCCCGAGGCGGGGTCGTACTCGGTGACCACGTCGGGGAGGGGCTCCCCCAGCCCGCCGGTGACTGCCCGCTTGATCGCACGCCCTGCGCCGTCCAGAGTGGTGACGGTGGTCACCGTGCTTCCGTTCGCGGTCTCGGTCAGCTTCACCACCTCGCCGAACTGCCCGTACTCGGTGGTTTTGGTGGCCAACTCGCCGGGGTTGCCGCCACCGCCGGTGATCGGACCCGCCGGGCCCACGGAGCAGGCGAGGTCAGCCCATTCCGGGCGGTTGCCGCAGGGGCCGCTTCCGCCGGCGCTGTAGTAGGCGGTGACGGTCGTGCCGGCGTCCGTGCCGTTGGAGGACGGCATCCGGGTTCTGGTCAGGCGACCGGATGCGTCGTATTCCAAGACCTTGGTCAGGGCCAGTCCGCCCGGGTCCAGGACGATCTTCGTCGCGGCCCCCAGAGGCCAGTCGTACGCGGTGACGGTCACCGCCGGGTCCGCGAGGAGCTGCGGATGGGTGTAGGGCCGGGCTCCGCTGGTCACGGTGGTCGGTTGGTCGCGGATGACGGCGCTTCCGTCGGTGGGCCGGTTCTGGTCGTACTGGGTGACCGTGACGGGATGGGCAACGACCAGGCCCCCGGCGGCGACCACGGGCTCCTGCCCGTCGGTGACGGCCGCGGCTACCCGGACCACCCGCAGGGGCCCGATCTGTTCGAGCTCGCGGACCCCGTCCGCGCTGTAGACCTTCCGGGTGGCGAGATGGTTCGCCCGCTCGGCGGGCGACAGGGCGAGCATCCCCAGCTTCGTCAGCATCTCCTCGTGCCCGTCGGTGACGCCGAGTGCCAGTGCGCGGTTGGCAGCGGTGAGCGCCCAGGTGTTGTTCTGGTGGCGGTCGTACTGTGCGGTCGAGATGCCCCCGCCCGGGTAGGCCATGTTCACCAGTTGGCCGCGCGCGTTGAGGTACTGGACCGTCGCCCGGGCATAGGCGCTGGGCGCAAGCGCCGAGCCGTCGTGCGAGGAAGGAACGACGTCGCCGGCGAAAACGGCCGTGGCCTCTGCGGGGGCGTCCGCCTGGCCCCAGGCGGCAACGTCGCCGCTGCCCATCGGATACGGGCTGGACGTACCGCTCAACGGCACCCCGTACACCAGGGAGGTGACGTTGGTTCCCGCGGGTTGGTCGATGGAGCCCTGCTGCAGGGTCGGCCGGCTTACCGCGAGGAGCATCCCGTCCAGCGCACCCGGCCGGGCCGGGCCGTAGACGAGGGTGTAGGGCAGCTCTCCGGGAACCGCTGTCTGCGTCACGCGCCCGGCAGCGTCGTACTGATATCCCGTCTTGAGCGCGGGCGAGACCCTGGGGTCCCAGACCTCGCGCAGGCGCCCGGCCGCGTCGTAGGCGTACCTGATCAGCGTCGTGGGCGTGGACGTCTGCGCACCGGGCGCAGTAGCCCACACCCGTAGGCCGCTGACCTGGCCCGCCACATCGCCGAACGCGCTGCCGGTGGCCGTGGTGGCGGACGCGTAGACGAACTCGACGACGCGGCAGCCGCGGGCGGCCACGTCGACCTCGCACGTGGCCGCCGACACCGCGGACGTGGGGGCGATGATCCGCACGGGGCGCGCCATCTGCTTGCCGTCCACGGTGACCGATTCGGAGACCACCGTGGTGCCCGAGTCGCCGATGCCCTCACGCATGATGCGCTTGACCCGCCACGTTTCCGCGTCGGGGGCGACCTTGGCGAACGTGATCACCGAGCCGTAGTCCGTGACCAGCTTGAGCTCGCCGGTCAGGGACCCGACGAGCGTGGCCCCCTCCTCGCCCATCTGCGCGACCCAGCCGGTCCTGCTGGCATCGGCGGTGAAGTGAATGGCCTCACCTTCCAGGTCGACGACGTCGAGCGCGTTCTCCGAAACCTGCTCGATGTGGCTGAAGTGGGACTGGCCGACGTCGGCGACGGTGCCCGCCGCCCACTCCTTCCCGAAGATCGGCACCTGGTCGGCTTCGAGGCCGGTGGCCGGCCGCAGCGAGGAGGAGTGGCGCGAGACTTCGACCTCGAATACGGACAGGTCGGTCGTGGTCATGCTGTACTCGCCGGTCAGCAGGTTGACCGAGCCCGGTCCCACCTCGGCCGCTGCGGCGCCGCGAGCGTAGCGATCGACCAGGATCCGGATGGTCTCGCTGGAATCGCTCGCACCGCCCGGGCCGCGGAAGTCGGTCCTGAGTTGTATCTCGCCGCCGGGGTCGACCGTCTCGACCGCATCCCATACTGCGGGTGCGTTCCTGCCGCCGGTCAGGGCGACCGGCCAGGAGCCCAGCGGCTGACCGTTCACTCTCACATGGTTCGTCGGAACCTCCACCCACGGGTCCGCATCCGACCGACGCCACATGAACGTGGCCCGGTCGAAGCGGCCGGCGTCGGCCTCGGCGGCCAGGGGTACGTGACGTGCCGTGCGGTCACCGGGTGCGGGAGTCAGGAACCCGCCCGCCCCGACGTGGAAGGAGTGGACGACGGCCTCGGACTTGTTGTCTGCCCGGTCCACCGTGCGCACCTGCAGGGCATGCGTGCCGTTCTTGTCCGGCGTGATCTGAACCGCCACCGGGTTGGTGCTTCCTCCGGTGGCCACGCGGGTCCAGTCGGTCCCGTTCAGGGTCCATTCCACACCGACCTGCTCACCTGCCGGCGGCGTGATCGTGAAGGTGCCCACCTGGCCCGCGCCCTTGACCCACGACCCGGTCGGGTAATCGGCCGAACCGACGCCCGGGGCGCTGGGCCGGGTCACGTCAGGGATGCTGTCGTACCAACCGGTCCACTGGCGGGCCCAGGTGTTGCCGTCGGCGACGTTGACCCGTATGCCGTACAGGTGGCCTTCCTCGAAGAGCCCCTCGGGCACCTGCCAGGACTGCTGTGAGCCGGCAGGAACGTAGCCGAGGACGAACTGCCGGAGGAACTGTCCGTCCTTCGCGACCTCGACGATCGGCTGCACCAGCCCGCCGTCCGCATCGTTCACGGTGAACGTCGCGCTGGGCCGCACCGAGGAGGTGTACTGCGGGTTCCCCGGTGTGCCGGTGCCGACCGACCCGGCAGGGCCGACGTGCAGGTCGGTGACGTCCGGGTAGGAGTTCCAGACGATGTTCATCTTCGGGTAGGCGCTGGTATTGCCGGAGTAGAAGCGCTTCCACCCGTTGACGTTGGTCTCGTTGACCGCCTTCATGCCCAGGGACAGCGTGGTCCAGCGCTGGTCCATGACCGTCTGGACCGTGCCGGTGACGGTGGCGCTGATCCACGCGTTGTCCGCGTCGCACTGGTGGGCGTCGCCGGTGTCCTTGTCCCGGGTCATGTCACCCGAGGCGGCGAGGCTGTACAACGCGGGCTGGTTGCTCCAGCGGGAGGTGCGGTCCGGAACTCCGGAGACGTACATCTCCCACGGCTGCGGGGTGCAGGTCGCGGAGTGGTAGTTGTTCATGAAGACCCGCGCGTTGCGGATCTGCTTGCCCCACAGGTCGCTCGGCAGCTTGAAGAACATGAAGGTGCGGGCGATCTGTCCCTGCCCGTTGTTCCCGATCTTCAGGTCGGTGCTGTCCGAGTTGTCTTTGTTCCACTCGGTGCCCTGTTGCACGAACGTGTCGAACGACAGACCCCACTCGATCACCGGGTCGATCGTGATCGGGAACTTCGCCTTCGGGTCACGCATCAGCGCGGCGTCCGGGGTCAGCTCGACCGTCACCCCACCGTCGAGGTTCGGTTTCCACGTCATGCCGACTGGGGCGCGGCGCACTTGCTCGGCGGTGACGGGGTCCCGCTCGGAGTCCCACATCACCGCGGCCGGCATACGGCCCTTGACCTCGCCGGACTCGTCGACGAAATCGATCCCGCCGTCCTGCCCGTTGCGTGCGGTCAGGCCCTGGGTGTCGACCGGCAGGACGATCTTGCCGGAGGCGTCGACCGCGGACCGGTTCTTGACCACGACGAAGTACTCGATGCCGGTCGGCATCGACTCCAGCACCAGGTCGACCCCCGGGCGCACATCGCGGTACGTCGCCTTGGAGCCCTCCAGCACCGGCTCGGGCAGCTCGCCCTTCCAGCCCAGCGCGACGGCCTTGCCCTCGTCGCCGACCGTGGCGAGGGACTGCTCCGGGGCCGCCGCGTCCGCACCCAGCGGCCCGGCCCCGGTCGCCTTTCCGTTCGGCGCGCCACCTGCGAACTCGATGTCCGCCGTCGACGCCTTCGGGCGGATCATTCCGTCCGGCGAGCGCACCAGCGTGGTGTCGATCGGCACCCATGTGCCGCCGCGCTTGACCCGCACCGGACCCAGGCCGACCTCCGTGGTCAGCGTGCCGTCCGGGTTCGCCCACGTCGTCGCCGTCTCCGACCGGACTCCCTCGACCTCGACCGGCTTCCCGCGCAACCGGGCGGCCAGCAAGGCGGACGGGGCGTCCTGTACGGCACCGTCCGGTGCCGGCGTGGAGGGCGGCGATACGGCCGCCCGGGCATCGCCCTCGGCGGCGGTCAGCAGGCACGCCCCCAGCACGGCGGCCGTGAGGGCGGCGGTTAAGCGCACACCTGGTGGGCGTGGAGATGACATGGGCCGCCGTCTTCTGATGGCCCAAAACATGTGTAATGGCATGGAACCCCCCTGCGGTACGCGGCACCAACTGCCGCGTTTCAGGGAGCGTATGTATGTTGATCGGTATTGAACATGGTGACAAACATGATTTCGGCGGCGAACTGGGTGAAGTCGTTGATGTCCCCGCTGGTCAGGTCAAAGGCGAGCGGTCTGTCGCATCATCAACTCGCAAAGAGTGTTATCGACAACCTCGTGAATTCTGGGGTCACATGATCGAGGGGTGACCGATTATCGATGTGGGCCGTTTTCCTGCGGGAGCAGCGGCCTCGAAGAGCCGTACGGCTCTGGTCCCCAAACTCCTGTGGTGCGCCCACTCCCTGTGGCCGCCTCACGCTTCACTGGAACATTGGCGTCGCCGAAGTCCCCGTCAATGGGGCCAAAATGATTCAGCTTCAGCTGTACACCCTGGCCGGCTTCGGCCTGCTGCGGAAGCGACCCAACCCAGCGCCACGCCCGAGCCAGAACCCGAGGGAGAGCGCCCGGCCGCATGGAAGTGGGCCCGCGGAGCACACCTTCTGCATGGGAACAGTGGTGCACGTACCGCAGACGAGAGACATGATCGGTGAGGAGTTGTCCGGAGACGAGGCGTGGACCGCGCTGCGCCGCTACGGGGGCCGCCGGCTGGTATCCGACGCGTTCCTGCGCTTCCGGTACGCCGACGGGTTCAGCTTCGCGCGGGCCCTCGCCTTCCAGTTGGTCATCGGGGTGGTGCCGCTCGCCATCGCCCTGGTGGGGGTCTCTGCGGCCGTCCACACCGAAAGCGTCGGACGGCTGATCGAACTGACCTTGGACGAGATCGTTCCGTCGGCGAGCGCCGAGCTCGTGCGCGAGGGCTTGCTGGCCACCCGCACGCATGCCGGTGCCGACACGGCGGGCACCGTGGCCATGTGGCTGGGTCTCGGTTTCGCCGTACTGAACCTCGCATCGGCCATGGGCCAGGTCGAGCGAGGGTGCAACCGCATCTACGGGATCGAGCGCGATCGGCCGTTCCTGGAGAAGTACGGCCGCAGCCTGCTACTGGCAGTCGGTGCGGGCGGGCCGCTGGTGCTCGGCTTCCTCGTGACAGTGGCCGGCGGAGCGGTGGGCAGGGCGGTGGCGGATGTGTTCGGCCGGCCCGGGGCGTGGCTGAGCTGGTGGGATTGGGGAAAGGTCCCGGTGGGCGTGGCACTCGCCTGCATGGCATCGACGGTCATCCTGCGCTGGGCGCCCCGGCGCGACCAACCGGGTTACACCTGGCTGGCGTTCGGGTCCGCCGTACAGCTCGTCCTGTGGATCACTGCCACCTGGCTGCTGGCCCTCTACGTGGGGCACAGCGGGTCCTTCGGTTCGCTGTACGGGCCGCTGACAGCCCTGATGGCCCTGTTCATCTGGGCCAACCTGGCCGGCATCGCGCTCTTCTTGGGCGTGGCCTTCGCCGCCCAACTGGAGGCCGCCCGCGCCGGCATCACCAGGCCCGTGCATCCGGATCCCGGCTCCGGGCCCTGACCGACGGGTTCCGCACTGGCTGGGTGATCACGGCTGTTGGACGGTGCAACCTGCGCGTCGAGGGCTGGGCCGGGCGCACGCGCACATGTACGAACGCCTACCCTGGTGCCCGCCACGTGGCGAAACCGGACAGTGCGACGAACGGGATGTGACAGGTGACGGGGGCGAACGGCGCGGATCTGGTCGGCGAGGTCCTGGGCGGGCGATACCGCGTGACCGCCACGATCGGCCGCGGTGGCATGGGTGTTGTCGCGCGGGCGGTGGACCAGTTGCTGAACCGCGAGGTCGCCGTCAAGGTCCTGCGGGCCTACACCGACGCCTCCCCGGCCGAACTGGCCGATCTGCGGGTCCGGATGCAGAGAGAGGCGCAGGCCGCCGCCCGTATCCGGCACAGCGGTGTGGTCACCGTGCACGATGTGGTCGAGGAGCAGGGGCTGCCGGTCATCGTCATGGAGCTGGTCGACGGGCCCTCCCTCGACGCTGTGCTGGCGGAGCGCGGCTCACTGGATCCGCGGGAAGCGGCCGCGATCGGCGCCGCGCTGATGGGCGCTCTCGACGCGGCACACCGGGCCGGAGTCCTCCACCGGGACGTCAAGCCCGGCAACGTGCTGCTCGAGCGCGGCGGCCGGGTCGTGCTCACCGATTTCGGCATCGCCAGTATGGACAGCTCCGGCGACGAGGCCCTGGCCAAGCTGACCCAGAGCGGTCAGATCGTCGGCTCTCTGGACTATCTGCCTCCGGAGCGCGCACAGGGCCGGGTACCGGGTGCCGCGTCGGACATCTGGGCGCTCGGCATGACGCTGTACGCGGCCGTGGAGGGTGCTTCGCCCTTCCGTCGTACGTCGGTGTGGTCCACTCTGGCGGCGATCGTCGGCGAACCGCTGCCGGAACCCCGGCGAGCAGGAGCGCTCACCCCGGTGCTGCAGGCGCTCATGGCCAAGGACCCGCTGCAGCGGCCCGACGCCGGGCAGGCACGCCAGATGCTTGAGGCGGTCGCCGAGGGCCGGAGCCCGGACCTCGCGGCGACACCGGCGCCCCAGCCGACCGCTCCACCGGGTTTCGGCCCCGCCCCCGCCGCGCCGCTCCCCCAGCCGACCGCTTCGCCGGGCTTCGGTCCGGCCCCCGCCGCGCCGCTCCCCCAGCCCGCCCCCCAGCCCGTCGCTTCCTACCCGGCCGGCGCGTACGCCGCCCCTCCGCTGGCGGCCGCCGCGCAGCCAGGCTTGACGCCCGGCACCCTGCCCGGTCACGACAGTGGTTTCGAGACCCGTGCCGCAACGGTCCACACGCGGCGCCGCCGCACCCGCACCATCGTCGCGGTTGCAGCCGCCACCGTCCTCACGTGCGGCGGAGTCGCCTATGCGCTGATGGACGTACGAGGAGTGGAGGGCGGCGGGTCGAAGGGGGCGCTTCCCGCGGGGAGTACGACCGGCGGCCCGACCTCCCCAGGGGGCCTGACGTCCGTCAGGCCCGGCGAGCTGTCCAACACCCCCTCGAAGAAGGACGAGGGCCGAAAGACAGGTCCCGTGCCGGTGCCCAGCGGCGGAGGTGACAAGCCGACCGGGGGGCCGTCAAGCTCGCCGAAGGCGACGCCCAGTTCCACGGTGAAGGAGCCCACCCCGGTGTCGACGGCGTGCACCGGCTGGGCCCACTCGAACCGCAGCGATGGATACGGCCACGCGGCCCAGGGCACTCACCTCTACACGGGGCCGTACGCGGAGTGCTCCTACGTGACCGAGGTCAAGTCCGGCACGAAGGTCTACTACCACTGCTACGTCACCAATGCCCACGCCAACAAGTGGATCTACGCCCGTATCGCGGGCACGGACACCGAAGGCTGGGTGTTCGGCGACAAATCCACCCTGGACAGCGGCACACTCGCCCGCTGTTGAGACTGATCCGCAGTTCACCGGAGGGGTGAGTCGCGGGTCGCAGACGGGGTGGCGTCCGGGCGCTCCAGACTCTCCCGGCCGTCGAGTCCATGAGGACGGCGGCCGAAGGATCCGATACGAGCGTGATGTTCGGGCGCCGACCGCTGGGCAAAGTTCGAGATACGGGTCGTCTTGTCCGGGTTCACCGGTCCGCCCGACCCCGGTCGGCACCGGGCGGGCCCTGGAGCTCGTGCATGGCCTTGTAGGCTCCGCGCTCGTGGACGACATACGACAGGCAACCATCACCTTCCGCGGAACCCTGACGCGGGAGGAGTTCAACGAGGCTGTTGCAGCCACCGGCGTGTTCCGGCGCCTGCGGTCGCTCATCGTGGTGGCGGCCGTCCTGATGGCGGCGCTGAGCCTGAGGCCCTTCGATCAGGGCGGCCCCATCAATACCGGACTGCTGGCACTCGCTGTCGTTTATGGTGCGCTCGGTCTGGGCCTGCCCCCGCTGCTCGCCGGCCGCGCGTTCCGTGCCGACCAGGCCAAGGGAGAGAAGCTGGCCGTCGCCGATGCCGTCGGCTTCGCGGTCTCCCGGGGGGACGAGGTGCTGATGCGGGTGCCGTGGCGCAACATGTACCGCTCTTACGAGACGGAGCGGGTATACGTCGTGACCGGCCGCCTCGGTTGGAAGGCCTGCCTGCTGATCGTGCCCAAGCGGCTGCTCACCGGGCCCGGCGAGACCGAGCTGATGGGTGTTCTGCTGGAGACCTGCGTCCGCCGGTTCAAGCGTCACCGGATGTAGGGCGGGAGCCGACTCCGACGCCGCGGCAGACGCCCGACCGGGGTCATCGGGCGCGCCTACGACCTGTCGCCGATCGGGTGTTCCGCGGTCCAGGGGGGAGCGGAGGGAGGGCTCACGGATGATGCGGTTCGCCGGATGAACGCCGGGACGTGCCATGTCCGGTGGCGGCACCAGCCGCCACGGGCGACGACGCACCGGGGACGTGCGGACCGGCGACACGGCGGCGCAGGGACGCGAAGGCCACGAGGTAGCAGAGACCGCCGAGCGGCAGGAAGTCCAGGTCCGTCACGATCGCAGCCGTGCCCAGGACGAAGAACACCAGCGAGCGGGCTGCCACCGCGCCCCTGAGCGTGGCGAGCAGGGTGAACACGCCCAGGTAGAGGAAGACCGGTACGACGGTGTACACGACCGGCAGCACCCCCGGTACCTCCTGCACCCGGGCAAAAATCGCGCTCATCTCCGCTTTGTCGGCGGCCCGAAAGCCCACGTAGAGGTCGATCACGGCCTGGGCGGTGGACGCGGCCACGCCCGCCAGTGCGGCCAGCGCCCCGGCCCGGGCCACCCGCCGCCTGGCCGGTCGGGCGGCGACAACTGCCGTGCGGCGCAGGCCCTCGCAGACCACCCCGAAGAGCAGCACCCCCAAGAGGAAGGCGAAGTGCCCGGTGATCCATGCCGCGCCAGGCTCCTTGGACCCCTCTGCGAAGAGGCGGACCGACCCATAGAGCGTGAGCAGGAGGGGTGCCGCGATGAGGGAGAAACGGGTGAGTCGTGCTGCTCGTTCTGTCATGGCCCCACCCTGCCGATCCGACCGTAGGCGCCGCCATCGGTGACTACCCTGACAACTCCCTTACGGGCACGGATGGTTGTGGCGGGTCACGTCAGGGTTGGGCGTCGGGGGCGGGCGCGGGATGTGCGTCCGATGGGGGGCGGTCAGTGGTCACCACGGGGGTGGTTACCTCTTCGAGACCATCGAAATCCCGCCCGCCGCAAGGGAAAACAGGCGAACAAGGGCTTTCCGCACATCCGGGTCTCGATCGATTCGGTCCAGGGATTCCAGCCGTGCCGGATCAAGATCGATCGTGGCAATTGCGCCGCCATCCCGGTCATCCGTGGTCGAGAACAGCGCCAGACATCGGTATGCCCGCACGGCACCTCCTCGCTCCTCTCGCATCAGCGACTGGAGGAGGACGGCGCCTTCCTTGACCTGACTGCGGAGTGCGTCCACCGAGGACCACCGAGTTGCCCATCCTCGCCCCTCGGCCTCCAGTTGGATGGCGAGCAGCGTATCGAAGCTGGTCTGGCACACGCGGAAGTCGGGATCAGTCGAGCGGATCAGCGACATCGGAGACTGCTCCCGGTCGTAGACATCAATATGCAGAGCGTTGCGGGGACTTGGCGCGGGCGTGGGCGTGGTTCGGCGCGGGCGTGGGCGCGGTTCGGCGTGGGCGTGGTTCGATGCGGGCGGCTGCGGCACCGGGTGGGGGACGGAGTCGGGCTGCGGGCCGGCTCATGCGGTGGTCCTCCCTTGCCGGTTCTCGGGCGGCGCCCCGGGGGCGGCGACCGAGGGTGGGACGGTCACGGGGCCGGCGGTCGGGGGTGCCTAGCCGTATGTTGTCTCGGCCACGTCGACCACTCCCGAGCCTTCGCGGCGGATCCGTGCAGTCCCCCAGTCGCCGAGCGGCCCGAGCGCTTGGTTGAGCGTGTGCCCGTGCACGGTCAGCGAGTACTCCACGCGTGGCGGCACCTCGGCGTAGACCTTGCGGTGCACCAGTCCGTCTTCCTCCATCTCCCGCAGGTGCTGGGTGAGCATCTTCTCGCTCACGCCCGGAAGACCGCGACGGAGCTCGGCGAAGCGGCGTACGCGATGGGCGTCGAGTTCCCAGAGGATCAGTCCCTTCCACTTGCCGCTCACCACGTCGAGCGCAGCGTCGATGCCACAGATGTACGGACCGCGCCTCGGCGCCTTGGCCATCGCAGAGCCCCTTACTAAAAGGTAAGTACCGCAGAAGATAGTGGGTACTTCCAAGACTAGTGGCCCTCTCCGAGCATGGAGGGGTGAACGAACACCAGCACCCCACCACCAGTCAGAACAGCGCCGTCACCGTGATCGGGCTCGGCCCGATGGGCCAGGCGATGGCCCGCACCCTCCTCGCCGCCGGACACCCGGTCACCGTCTGGAACCGCACCGCCAGTCGGGCCGCCGACGTCGTCACCGCCGGAGCCACGCTGGCAGCGACACCCAGCGAGGCGGTCGAGGCGAGTGACCTCGTGATCCTGAGCCTCACCGACTACCAGGTGATGTACGACATCCTCGACAGCGCCACCGCATCGCTCGCCGGCCGGACGCTGGTCAACCTGAGCTCGGACACCCCCGACCGCACCCGTGAGGCGGCGGCTTGGGCAGCGGGCCACGACGCCGCCTTCCTCGCCGGAGGTGCCATGGTCCCCGCGCCGATGGTCGGCACGGAGGCCGCCTACGTCTACTACAGCGGGCCGGACCAGGTGATGGAGAAGCACCGGGCGGCGTTGACGCTGCTCGGGACACCAAAGCATCTGGGCGAGGACCCGGGCCTCGCCCAGATGATGTATCAAGCCCAACTCACCGTGTTCCTCGCCACCCTGTCAGCACTGATGCACGCCACCGCGATGCTGGGTACCGCAGGGATGAAGGCCCAGGACGTGCTCCCGGAGTTGCTCTCCTCCGCCGATTCGATCGGAGACATCCTGAGGGCTGGTGAGGAGAACCCCGGTGCCGCGCTCGACGCAGGCGAGCATCCCGGCGACCTCAGCACGGTCACGATGATGGGTGCGACGTCCGACCACATCGTCGATACCAGCGCCTCGCTCGGCCTCGACCTCGCGCTCCCACTGGCCGTGCAGGCCCACTACCGGCGCGCGATTGCGGACGGGCACGGCAGCGACAACTGGACGCGCATCATCGACGGCATCCGCCGACCACGCTGACGACCTCGACGTTCGACAGCGCTGACCGCCTCGCGACAGCGGCTACATGTACGACGCGTTCGAACGGACGGACCACTGCCAAGCCCGGCCCCGCGGGCATCGAGTACGCCGTCAACGAACCCTTGCTCCGCTCGCGGCTGCGGGCTCGCCGCGGCGCGTCCTGGTGGCGATGCTGGAGGGATGAGCGATCACACACCCCCGCCCCGTCCCGCCTCTGACGGCGACGTTCCGACGATCGGAGTGGAGGAGGAGTTCTTCCTCGTCGACCCGCACACACGCCTCATCGTCCCCGCCGGGCCCGCGGTGGCCGCCCGTGCGGCGGGCGAGGTGGGTGATCTGGCGACGAAGGAGTTCGCCCTGTGCCAGGTCGAGGGGCGCACGCGTCCCTGCCGGTCTGCGCGCGAGCTGCGCGGGGAGCTCGAGCAGGTACGGGGGGCGCTGGTCGCGGCGGCCCGCGCCGAGGGAGTACACCTGTGCGCGTCGGGTACGGCGGTCCTGCAGGAGGCCGGACCGGTGCCGGTGGCCGATCATCCCCGCTATCAGGCGGGGCAGCTGCAGTACCGGAGCATGATGGACGACTTCGCCATCAGCGCCCTGCACGTCCACGTCCACCTGCCCGATCGAGAGCTCGCCGTCCTCACGGCCAATCACCTGCGGCCCTGGCTGCCCCTGCTGATCGCGCTGAGCGCCAACTCGCCGTACCACCGGGGGCTGGATACCGGATACGCCAGCTGGCGCGCGGTCATCCGCAGCCGCTTCCCCTGCCTCGGCCCGCCGCCCCGTGCGACCTCATGGCAGGAGCACCAGCGGCTCGCCGTCACGATCGCCAGCACCGAGGCCATGCTGGACGCGGAGACGCCGTACTGGGACCTGCGCCCCAACCCGCGGCTGCCCACCCTCGAGATCCGGGCGATGGACGTGCTCCAGGACCTGGACGAGACCGTCGCCGTCGCCGTCCTCCTGCGCGCCCTCGTCCACACCGCCGCCGACAGGGCGCGACGCGGGGACCCCGGACCGGCCTGGGAGGGCGAGGTCCTGCGGGCAGCGTGCTGGCGGGCCGCCCGCGACGGGTGGAGCGGCGACGGCTTCGACCCGGTGACCGGCCGGGCCCGCCCGGTCTCGGACCTCGCCGACGACCTGCTGGCTCTCACGCGCCCCGCGCTGGAGGAGGCCGGAGACCTGGACGAGGTCACGCGCCTGTTCGAACGGCTCGCCGAGCTCGGGGACGGTGCGGCCAGGCAGCGATCCTGGGCAGCGGGCGGGGCGGGGCCACAGGCGGTCGTGGACCGGCTCGTCCTCGCCACCGCCCGTGGCCGCGGCGCCCGGGGGTAGGCCGGCTCGTCCGGATCTTGCCCGGCCTGCGGCGCCCGGCAAGATCTGCGAGAGACGCAAGATCTGCGAGAGCCGCGAGAGCCGCGAGAGACAGTCCGCAGGGTCTGGGCGCTCGGTCGTGGTCGCCCGGCCTGCGCCCTGCCGCACCCTCCGCGGGGGGCGAGCCCGTCAGTCCGCCCGGCGGGCCAGGCTCGCCATCGGGGCGCGGTGTGTCCAGCCCAGAGCCTCGTACAGGGCCCTGCCGTCGGGCGTGGCCACCAGTACCCCGTCCCGCGCTCCCGCCTCCCACGCGGCGTTCTGCAGCGTGCGCATCACCAGGGCGCCCAGGCCGCGGCGCCGGTGGTCCGGGTCGGTCTCGATCTGGTCCGGCACCGCGGTGCGGCCGGCCAGCCCCACCTGGCCCCTCGCGGCCAGCCGCCCGTCCCCGGCGCGGACCAGGGTCTTGATCACCCCGCCCCGGCTCCAGGACGTCACCGTGTACCCGGTCGGCGGCGGCCCGGCGGGTGCCGGGACGAGCGAACGGGTCATCAGGAAGCCGGCGATGCCCGTCTCCCAGTCGTCCCCCGCCCAGGGCCGCACCACCTCGTCCGGAGCGAAGAGCTTGAGCCAGGTCGCCGGCGGGGCCGTGGCGGCCAGCTTGCGGACGTCGGCCTCCGCCTCCACGGGCGCGGGCACCACGTGCCGGGAAACCTCCTTGGGCAGTCCCACGGCGATGGTCCACCCCCACGGTTCCTCAACCGGGTCGGCCGCGCCCCGCGAGACGACCCAGCCGTCGATCCACTGCTTCACCCAGCCGGTGAGCCCGTCCTCTGACATGCTTCCCCCTGCAATGTAATGCACCTCTTGCTGTAGGGGTCATTACATCATCGGTGTCCCGCGGGGCCCGCCGGTCGAATCCCGCGGACCTCAACATGAGCCGGGCCAGATGACCGACGCGGCTGCCGTGGCCGCTGCGGCCTCAGCCCTTGTTACGGCCTCTGACTGACGGCGTAGGTCGTCTGTACGAAGCCTGCGCCCAGCGCGCGGGTCTCGCGGTGGGTGAGATCGATGTCGTGATCCAGGTGGCCGAACAGGGGAATGCCCGCGCCCAGAAGGACCGGGGCGGTGGTGATGATGAGTTCGTCGAGGATGCCTTCGCGCAGGAACGTCTGGACCATCTGCCCGCCGTCCACGTACACGTTCTTCGCTCCCTCGGTGGCCAGGGCCTCAAGGACGGCGTCCAGGCTGCGGTGGACGGTGACGTTCGCGTCCTGCGTCGTCAGCTGGGTGCTCAGGACGGCGACGCGCTTGCCTTCGTAAGGCCAGAATCCGAAGGTGAGGATCTTTTCGTAGGTGTTGCGGCCCATCACCAGGGTGTCGATGCCGGCCATGAACGCCTCGTACCCCATGTCACCAGCCTGCGCGCCGCGTTCATTGAGCCAGTCGATGTCACCGTCCGGGCGGGCGATGAACCCGTCCAGGCTCGTGCCGATGTAGACCAGCGTACGGAAGGCACGCTCAGGGGCTCCGGGAGTGGAGGAGGTAGTCATGACGGTCTGGCTCCTTGCTCGAGAAAGGGAAACGGAGGTCACGGGGTGGCGCGATGAGATGCGAGAACGGCTTCCAGAGCGGCGCGTTGCCGTTCGGCGAGGGCGCCCCGTCGGTCGACCGCCCAAAGCACGGCGACGCCCGTCGTCGCGGCCTGCACCGTCGCGGCCAGGGCGGTGGTGTCCGTGTCCGGCTCCAGCTCGCCCGCATCCTTGGCATGACCCAGCAACTCGCCGATCCGGCGGGACTGCGCCTGCTGGGAAGCGAGGGCACAGTCACGGAACTGCGGGTCATCCAGATCCGCGCACAGGAACGCGAGATGGTTGGCGAACGCCTCGGGGCTGGTGGCCACCGCCCAGGTTTCGTCGAACAGCGCCGCGAGCGCCGCCAACGGGGAGTCATGTGCGGCACGTACGCCCTCGTACACGGCGTCGGCGTCCTTCGCCGTGTGCTCGGCCAGCGCCAGCAGCAGGCCACGCTTGGAACCGAAGCGCTGCACCAACGTACCCGGAACCAACCCGACCTCCCGCGCCAGCACGGCCAGGGTCAGCTTTGCCGGGCCCGTGCGGCCCATCACGTCCACTGCCGCCCGCAAGATCGCCGCGTCATCGATACCTCTTGGGCGCCCCGCCACGACCCACCTCCCGCTTTAATAAATGCCTGTTCATTTATTAAAGCTGAGCGGTGCAGGCCTTGCAACCCATCAGTGAGGACTTGGCAGGGTCCGTTGCCGCAGACCGGGGCCTCAGGCGGCGAACGGGTTGGTGTGGCCGGGCAACTGCTGCCCGGGCCGCAGGAACCGCTGGCGGCCCTGTTCGTCGCGCACCGCGAGGAACCCGGCGTCCGTCAGCCGCTGTGTGATCTTCGCGCGGCGGATCGCGCCCACCTTGAACGCCACGGTGAAGAGCACCGCGACCGCCCCGCCGGATGCGACCGCTTCGACGGGCGGCCTGTCGAGGAGCATGAGGAGGGTAAGGACCGCGCAGCCGAGGTAGCCCAGCACCTTCTGCCTCCGGTCGGCGACGTACTGGGCCATGACGTCGAAGGTGATGAGGTCCTTGAGTACGGCCACGGCGCCGACCGCTTCGGGAAGCGGCTTCAGCAAGCCCTGCTCGAGCCCCGGCACCGTCCCGCCGTTGCCCGCCTGCGGATGGGCGGCGATGGTGGCCGCCTCGCGGACGCGCGCGTCGGGCTGCGGGTCCCGGTACATCCGGACCTGGACGAGCGAGTTCTTGAAGCCGGTCTTGTAGGCCATGGCGTAGGTATAACCGTACTGCTCCGCCACGTGCGCCAGGGCGGCTGCCTTCGACGTGGAGCCCTGGGGGGCGATCTCGATGACGGTCTGCTGACGGGCGATCTGCTGGAGCATCCCCGCTATGTGACGTTCTATGGACATCCTGTTCCCCGCCCCTCGGGACCCCGCGCCCGGAGCCGACCGGCACTCAGCCTAGGGGGTGCGCCACCGAGCGGCACACGCGAGGTCCCCCGGTCAGGGATCGGGACGGCCTCGCCTCCGGCCGGGGGCGCTACGGCACGTTGCAGACCATGGCGATGCGCTGGACCTGGCTCGTGCCCTCGGCTCCAGCCGCAGGAGTCCGGAAAGCATGTCGAACAGTTCGTCAGTACCTGCGCCTGAGCCGTTCACGACATGTCTGGCCATGTAGGTGAGAACGGCTCGCACCGAGAGGTCTCGCGCCGACGTGCTGGGACGCCAGACGGGGGAGGCGGCTCGCTCCGTTGGGCGAGGCCGGTAGGCCGGACCGGACCAGGGGTGGTCGGCTGGCTCCAGCGCCGGGGCACCGGATGAGTGCTTCCGGCGTAGAAGGAGGAGCACCCGATGTTCTGGCAGTGGTTCCGATATAGCGGGCCGGTCACGCTTCAGTGGCGGTCACAATCCGACCGGCCGGCCGGTCATTCCCATCCCCTCCCGCAGCCGGGGCGCTTCCGCCGGAGGCGGCTCGGGCTGTGGGCACTGCTGCTGGCGGCACTCATGCCGGTCCTGCCGGCAACAGGCGCCCAGGCCGTCCCCCGTCATCCCCAGGTCCTCGTGGCGCCCCACGACGACGCCGACTCCCTGCCGGACGGGACCGAAGACCGGCTCAGCAGTCCGACGACCACGCCCCTCGGGTCGTTCGGCGGCATCCGCTACGTTCAGTACGACGGTGTGTTCGAAGGGCGGACGTCCACCGGCCGGTTCCGCGTGCCCTACCGGATCAGCGCCCCGGCCGAACCGCGCCGCTCCAACGGCACGGTGCTCGTGGAGCCGCCGCACTTCGTGGTGGGCCTCGGCACGCTCAACGTCTACCTCGGCAGGGACTTCCTGTTCCGCCGCGGATTCGTACACGCCGGCGTCGGCTGGAGCACGCTCGGCAACCGCATCCTCGACCCGTCCGTCCCCGGCACGTTCATCGAGGGGGGAATCGAGGAGGACGGAGGGAGGGTTGACGACGAGATCATCACCGACTTCGCCAAAGCGCTCTTCTCCGGCGGCCGCTCGATGGTCGGAAAAGTGTCCCGGACGTACGTTACGGGCTTCTCCGACAGCTCGTACCCGATCCTCCGCCTGGTTCATGCCGGCGCCGCCGCGGGCGTGTTCGACCTGGCCGTGCCGATCACCACGGAGGGCTTCGACCCGCAGGCCGACCTGGCGGCCGGCCGCTTCGACGGCAAGATCGTCATCGTGAACTCGGAAGCTGACGACTCCACGAACCTGACCGACCGAGGCGCCGCTCTGAACCGCTACCGCTTCTACGTCGTCGCGGGCAGTCCGCACATCCCGGATCCGCTGGACGCGCCGCTGGACCTGCCGTTCCCGGTGAGGCAGACGACACCGGCCTCCTTCGTACCCGCGCTGCGCGCGCATTTCCTGCAGGGGCATGACTGGGTCCGCAAGGGATCTCCGCCGCCGACGAGTACGCAGCTGCGTACTCAGAACGGCACCGTCGTCCGCGACGCCATCGGCAACGCGATCACCGAGGACCGCACCGGCCGACGGGTGCCCCGGCTGCCATTCGTCGAACTCGGCGAGGCGCGCTACATCTCCGGCTTCGTCGGCAGCTACGACAACGTGCGCACCGTGCAGCAACTCGGCTTCAGCTCCCACGAGGCCTACGCCAAGGCCTTCGCCGCCGAAGTCCGCGACTACCAGAAGGCCCGCTACATCCTGCCCGAGGACGCCGCCGACATGCGCCGGCGGGCACAGCTGTGCCCGCCGCTGACGTTCACCGAGACCTACCGCGACCACTACACCGAATTCGTCGCGATCCAGCCCTGCACGGCCGCGGCCCGCTGAGCCCCCGGCCGTGTCCACCCGGCCGGTGATGCATACGCTGTCCGCCCGTCCGCCCACCGGCGCTCCACCGCCGCCCTCGTATGTCCGCCGGGACGTACGGGGGCGGGGTGGCCAAGCCGAGGGTGCATGCGGGGTCAGGCGGCTTGGGTGAGGTCATCGGCAGCCTTGCCGCTCTGGGAGTCGATCACGGTGGCGACCGCTCTGAGACCTTGCCCAGGTCACGGCACTTCGAGGGCGGCTCGCTCGGCACCGAGCCGATAGGGCCGCTGAGCAGAAAACCGCGTCCGGCCGGGCACCCGACCCAAGCCGGTCACCGCAAGCCCGACACACCCGCTCGGCGCCTTCCGACACCAACCCAGCCCAGAGCCATGAGCCCCTCAAATCCGGGGTTCAGACACAGGTACTCATCGGCGAGGACCAGACGGGCCCCGCATGCGGGGCCAGGACCCGGCGGCGGCATGGCGGAACCGTCTGGCCGTGCAACGGGGTGACGCCTGGCGACGGGGACGGGCCCCGTCGGGGGGTGAGGGTGTGCGCCGAGTGGTGGAGCATCGGCTTGCTGGTGTGCGGGCACTGGTTGAGGATCAGATTACGGGATGTACCGCCTATATACAGGGATGCCTTGATTCGCGGCGTGTCGTCCTCTGCCTGTCTGCTCGACCTCATGAGGAGTGGCCATGGAAGCCAGCACGCTGAGCCGTCGGCGGCTGTTGTGGGGTGCCGTCGGTGCGGCGGCTACGGCTCTGGCCGCGGTGGAGCTGCCCCGGCTGATGGGGTCCGAGGCGAAGGTGAAGACTGCGCTGCCGAGCACTGGGCGCAAGGCCCCCGTCGCCGCAGCCGGGCCGCCTGCGACCCGGCGTCGGGAAGCCCTGGTGGACTACGCTCCCGCCGTCTGGGTCGAGGCCTCCGAGTCCAACTACACGTCCTGCGACCGCCCCGAGGACTATCCCGTCGAATACGTCGTCATTCATCTGACAACGGACCCCTTGCCGATCATGCTCTCCAAGTTCAAGGACCCCGCCGAGAGGGTGTCCGCACACTATGTGGTCAGCGCAACCGGCAGGCGGATCGCTCAGTGCGTGCGCGAGCGCGACGTTGCCTGGCACTCCGGCAGTGTTTGGTACAACTACCGGAGCATCGGTATCGAGCACGAAGGCTGGATCGACCAGCCTGTTTACACCGACGGGATGTACGAGGCATCCGCCGTGCTCACGGCCACGATCTGCGCGAAGTACGACGTGCCGGTGGACCGCGACCACATCCTGGGTCACGTCGAGATCCCGCTGTCCACCCACGAGGATCCCGGGCCGGTGTGGAACTGGGACGCGTACATGAAGCTCGTCGAGACCGCCCACCGGCGCCTCAGGGCCTGACACTGCGCCGGCCTCGTCACGCGGGTTTGCCGTCGCCGTAGAGCCACGAGTCCCAGATCGAGTCGAGGTCCCGGCCGGCCTTGGCCTCCGCATACGCGGTGAAGTCGTCCGTGGAGGCGTGGCCGTGGCGGTGGCGCAGGGTCCAGCCCCGTACCAGGGTGCGAAAGGCCTTGTCGCCCACGGCCTGGCGAATCTTGTGGATCACCATCGCACCGCGCACGTACACCGGCTGGCCGGAGATGTCCGAGGCACTCGGCGGCTCGGCGGGCGGGAAGTCCCACTCGTCGTCGTCCGCGGCCTTGGCGTGGTTGCGGTCGAAGTGGTCCTGGGCACTGGCTCCGCCGTGGTCCTCGGTCCACAGCCACTCCGCATAGGTCGCGAAGCCCTCATTGAGCCACATGTCCCGCCAGGTCCGCGGGGTGACGGAGTTGCCGAACCACTGGTGGGCCAGTTCGTGCACCACGTTGGTGGTGTGGAAGATGTCGGCCGGAATGGTCGGCCGCGTCTGGGTCTCCAGGGCGTAGGGCACATCGGCCGCCTGATCGACGATCACCCCGGCAGCGGAGAAGGGGTAGGGACCGAACCTTCCCTCGGCCCATTCCATGATCTCGGGGAACCTGCCGAGGACCGCCCCGGCCTCGTCCACGCCGGCGGTCGTGTCCATCGCCGACACGACCGGGACGCCCGATCGGGTCCGGGAGGTCGTGATGTCGTAGGTGCCGATGGCCACGGTCGCCACATAGCTGGCCATGGGCTCGGCCTGGTGCCAGTGGAAGGTGGCCCGGTCGCCGCTGGTGCGCCGGGCGCGCAGCCGCCCGTTGGAGATCGCCTGCACCCCCTTGGGGACCGTGACGATGATGTCGTACGAGGCCTTGTCCGAGGGATGATGGTTGCCCGGGAACCAGGACATCGAGCCCGTCGGCTCGCCGAAGGCGACTGCTCCGTTGTCCGTCTGCAACCACCCTTCACGCCACCCGTTGTCATGGGTGATCGACTCCGGCGTGCCCGCGTAGTGCACGACGGTGCGGAAGGCGGCGCCCTTCCTGAGGTGATCGCGCGGCTGCAGGGTCAGCTCCTGCCCGTCCTGGCGAACCCGCGCCTTGCGGCTGTCGACGGTGGCGTTCAGCACCTGCATGCCGAGGAGGTCGAGATTGAAGGAGCTGAGGTCCGCAGTGGCCTTCGCGCTGATCTCCGCAGTGCCCTCGAGGCGGCCGCTGCCGGGGTCGTAGGCCAGGGTCAGGGCGTAATGGGTGACGTCGTAGCCGGCGTTGCCGAGTCCCGGGAAGTACCGGTCACCGGCTCCCGAGGCAGCGGCCTTCCCGCCCCGGAACTCCGTGCGAGGTGCCGCCGTCCGAGCAGTGTCCACGCCGGCACGCGTACCCGCCCCCGCGCCTGCGCCCGTACGGACCCCCGTCCCACCGACGCCACGGCCATCGGACTCCGAACACGCGGAAAGTGCGACGAGCAGGCCCGCGACCGCCAAGGCGGCCAGCCGTCCGGAAGTCTTCACGCAGCCGATCATGACCCAGCCCCCGAGCGTCCCGACCCCGCCGCGCCGTCCCCATCGCCCCTCCGGCGGAGCGGCCAGGGGCGTGTCTGGATGCCGGTAAGGCAGTGTGCAGCCCTCGGAGTCGCTGCGCAGCGCTTCGCCCCGGGATGTCTCCTCGCCCACGGTGCGGCCGGTAGCCGGGCTACCGGCAGGATCTGAGGTGGCGGACGACGGCGGTCAGGCGCCTGCAACCAGCGTTCCGAGGGCCGTGCGTTGGTGGGTGACCGAACGGCCTGTGCGGGTCGTCGTCGCCATGCCTGCCGATCTGAGCGCCGCCGCGTGGGACGAGGCCGTCGCGTTGCTCACGTGGAGGGCGCGCGCCAGGGACGTCGTGGTGTGAGGCTCGGCGAGGAGGCGCAGGGCGTCCAGCCGGGTGCGGCCCAGGACGGCGGCCAGGGTCTCGGCGGGGGCGACCGGGCGCCCCGCAGTGGGCGGGAGCCCGGGACCGGCTGGGTACGTCAGGACTACGGGACGGCCCGGGTTGTCGTGAAGCAGGGGGCCCGAGGGGTGGTGGAAGGTGGGCAGCAGAACCAGGCCGCGCCCGTCGAGGCAGACGTCGCGGTCCGGCGCTGCGCCGGGCCATTCCCACACACCCCCATGGAGCCGGCCGGCCGGGGCCAGGCCGGTCAGCGTGGCGGCCGCGCCGTGCTCGGCGACCGTCAGGGCGTAGCGGGTGAACTCCTCACGGTGCAGATCCTGTACGACGGACCAGACCGGGGCGAGGACCGTCTCGTACGCAGCCTGCTGGGCACGGTGCAGGGTGCGCCAGGCCGTCCCGTCGCCCGCGTGCAGGCCGCGGATCCAGCGAGGGGCGGGCACCGCCCCGTAGACCCGCTCCAGCTCGGAGCGGACGAGACACGGGCTGGTCGAGCGGATCTGTTCGAAGCCGTCGCCCATGGTGTCACCGAGGACGTCGAGGAACGAGGGCGGGCGTCCCGCCGGAACCAGGTCCGCGAGCGGGTCGGTTGCGGCCGGAAGAGAGCGCAGGACACGGCCGCGCCACGGCGCGAACAGAGGCCCGCCGCGCCGGGTCACGGCCGTCGTCAGGGCGGCGTGCAGCTCCTGGAGCGGCGCCGGGCGGGGTGCGAAGCGGATCCGGGCGAAATCCTGCGCGGTGAAGTGGATTCTCAGCACCCGCACACCTCCTTGTCCTGGGCCAGCCTTTCGGCCAGGACCTGAACGTTCGCATCGTGGCGGCCCCCGCCCCAAGGATGTTCGTATGACTTCTCGACGCACTCTTTTGAAAGGCACCCTATGCGGGAGTGCCGCCGCCCTGCTGCCCACGGCTGCGTCCGCCACCGGTGGTGGCCCGACCCTCCGGCTGCCCGCGCCCGCCGGCCCGTACCCCGTAGGCATGCAGACGGTCCATCTGACGGACCCGGCCCGTACCGACCCGTGGGTGGGCGGCGTGCGGGAGGTGATGCTGACCGTCCTGTACCCGGCGCGATCGGTGCGCGGTCTCTCCCGTGCGCCGCAGCTCACCCCGGACGAGGCTGCGGTGTTCGCCGAGTACGCGCCACACGTCCATCCGGGACTGCCAGAGCCGGGAGCGGTGGACTGGGGCGCGGTCCTCACCCACGCGTACGTGGGCGCCCCGCCGCTGCCCGGGCGGCGGCCGGTACTGGTGTACTCACCCGGCGCCGGTGACTCCCGCACGCTGGGCACCACCCTCGCCGAGGACCTGGCGAGCCACGGCCGAGTGGTCGTCCTCGTCGACCACCCCGGTGACGCTTCTCAGGTGGAACTGCCGACCGGGATGCGGACGACCGTCCTGATCGGACCGCCGGACCCGGCGACCTTCCGCACGATGGTGGATACCAGGATCGCGGACCTCCGCCTGGTCATGGACCGGCTCGGCGACCTGCCGCTCGCACCGGTTGTGGACCTCTGCCGGATCGGGTTGTACGGGCACTCCGCGGGCGGCACGGCGGCGGTGTACGCGGCCCGTGGCGACCGCCGGGTCGGCGCGGTGGCGAACCTGGAGGGCTACCTCGACCTGTACCCGACGCCGGTCGGCTCCGACCGGCCGCTGCTGTTGTTCCGCACCGACGGATTCGACGGCGCCGCCCGTCTCGAGTCCTCCTGGGCGGGCCTTCCGGGCCGCCGCGTGCTGCTCGCCGCCGCGAACCACTGGGCGTTCACCGATTACGGCTCACTCGTCGCACAGCTCCGGACCGCCGGCCTTGTGACAGCGACAACGCGGGCCGCGCTCATCGGCACCGGCGACCCGGTTGCGAGCCTGGCTGAGGTACGGCGCCGGGTGGGGACCTTCTTCGCCCGGCACCTGTTGTAGCGGGACCATGAGGGGCGGCCCGTGCCTGTTGCGGCCGCGCAAGGGGGCGTCGGGGGCTCCGGGGGCTCCGGGGGCTCCGGGGTGGAAGCCTGGCCCCTACTCCCCCGGCTTCCCCATTCCCACAGCCGTCTGCGGCGCCTCGCTCACCGATTCACGAGACCGGCCGCCCGTCCCGCGTCCCTCCGGGTCCTGATCGTCAGCGGATCACTGGCCCACTCGTCCGTCGATCCTCTCGCGCAAGAGGTCGGCGTGGCCGCAGTGCCTCGCGTACTCGGTGATCTGCATGATCAGGATCTCGCGCAGCGGCGCCTGCCCGGTCCGTGTGCCGAGGTCGGCGAAGCGGGCGATGAACCGGTCGGTCGCCTCGCTCTCGACCCGCCACTGCCCCCAGGCGTCGTCCACGACCGCCGGGTCGGCGACCGCCCCGTTCCAGTCGCCGTCGCGGTCTTCGGCGGTGCGGTAGATCCTGGGCGCGTCCTCCCCCGCCAGCCGGCGGAAATGCCGCTCGTCCTCGGCCATGTGCCGCACCAACCCCAGCATGGACATCGTGGACGGCGGTACGGAGCGCCGGGCCATCTGTTCGGCATCCAGGCCCGCACACTTCATCTCGATGGTCAGTCGGAAGTGGCGCAGGCTCTCCAGCAACGTGCCGCGCTCGTCGACCGTCTCGTCCCCGCTCTCACGCGGGTCGTCATCGGGGTCGACCCACATGTCCGGGTAGATGGTGGACGGAGACCACCGCGTCACCACTGCCTTGTCGTCATGTTCGCCTGAGTCCATGATCGCATCGTGGTGCACATCGACCCCGTCCACCACTGGATATCGCAGCACGCGAGCGGCCCAGGCGGTGCATGGGCCGTCGACGTCCTCCTCGCGCCGTTCCCGGTCCGTGAGCCCGACCTGCGGTGCCGGCCGGTGCTGATCCGCGAGGAGCAGGTGCCGGCCGTGCCCGCCGGCCATGTGCTCGCCCGCCGGGCATCGGTCACGCAGGAGGCCCTCGCGGACGTGCCGGTACTGCGCACCGCACCCCGGCCGCAATGCCCGATTACCGGGACCGCGAGCTGGTGCCGCCGGTGACCTTCGGCCCGAGTGGGGCGACCCGTTCTCAGCATGACGAGGCCGCTGCCGGCTGTCGTGGCGGACCAGGCATCCGGAGTATCGGCAGGCCTGTGCTCAGGCGGGCCGGGTGGGGGCACGTAGTTCGATCGTGTAGCCGCCCTGTGGGGTGGGTTCGGCGGTGAGCGTGCCGTGGAGCAGTTCGGCGCGTTCTTTCAGGCCGATGAGGCCGTGGCGCGCGCTGGGCAGGGCAACGGTCGAGCGGGTGGGGGCGGTGTTGGTGACGGTGACGCCGAAGTGGTGCGCGTCGTGCCACAGACGTACGTCGGCGCGGGCGCCGGGGGCGTGTTTGCGCACGTTGGTGAGGGCTTCTTGGACCGTGCGGTAGATGGTGCGCTGGGCGGTGGTGCTGATGCCGGGAGGGAGCCCTCCGGTCAGGGTGATCTCGATGCCGCTGTTGGCGATGAGCTGCTGGAGGTCGGCGAGGGTGGGTTGGGGGGTGAGTTCGGTTGCCTTGCCGCCGGAGGCGCGCAGCAGGGTGACCATGTGGCGGAGTTCGTCGAGGGTGTTGGCACTCAGGGTGCGGATGGTGCGGGCGGCCTCACGGGCGTCGGGGTCCTTGGCGGCGACCTGGAGGGCTCCGGCCTGGACGGCGATGAGGCTGACCTGGTGGGATACGACGTCGTGCATCTCGCGGGCCAGCTGGGCCCGTTCACGGGCGAGGACCGTCTGGGCGTACAGGACGCGTTCGTGTTCCCGGGCCTCCTTGACCTCGACGAGCTGGCGGGCCACGTCGCGCCTGGCCTGCACGAGTTGGCCGAAGAGGACGGGAGCGACGGCTGTGGCCAGCGTGTAGACGAACTGGACGAGCGTCCAGGTCCGGTCGCCGGTGAGCGTGTGGGACAGGGGCCAGGCGAGGGTGTCCGCGGCCGCGTTCAGCAGGGCGCAGCCGGCCAGCAGGGGGCGGTTGCGGGTGGACGCGGCCAGTGTGTACAGGGCTGCGATCGGGGCGACCGCCACGTCCATGAACAGGGTCATGGGAAGGGTGAGCAGGAAGACGGCCAGCGGGAAGCGCCTGCGCAGGAACAGTCCGGCCGCGCCCACGGCGGCGCAGGTCCACATCAGCGGGGTCGCATCGCCGAAGAGGTTGATCCA
This sequence comes from Streptomyces sp. NPDC048349, assembly GCF_040651925.1. NCBI lineage: Bacteria > Bacillati > Actinomycetota > Actinomycetes > Kitasatosporales > Streptomycetaceae > Streptomyces > Streptomyces sp. NPDC048349. Next base: position 89,583 of record NZ_JBEZLA010000011.1, read on the forward strand.
TGCGTCGAGCGCGGCCAGTGCGACGAGGCCCGCGTCGACGGCCCAGGGCGGCACGCGCCGCCACAGTGTCCTCCGGCCCGTGCTCATCGGCCGTCGCCCCGGGTCGTGTCGTCGTCGTTGTGGGTCAGCAGTCCGGCCCGCTCGGCGAGGAGTGCGGCTTGGACGCGGCTGGTGACCCGCAGTTTGGTCAGGATGGAGCTGACGTGGTCCTTGACGGTGCCCTGGCTCAGGTGGATGCGGGTGCCGATGTCGGCGTTGGAGAGTCCGTCGGCGATCAGGACGAGGACGTCGCGTTCCCGGTCGCTGAGGAGGCCGACGCGTGCGGCGTCCGCGTCCTGATGTGCTCCGGCCCCCGGGTGGCTGCGGAGCAGGGCGCGTGATGCCTTCGGCGACATGACGACGCCGCCCGCGGCCAGGGTGCGCACCAGTTGGGCGAGCTGTTCGGGCTCGGTGTCCTTGAGCAGGAAGCCGGAGGCTCCCGAGCGCAGTGCGGTCAGGATGTACTCGTCGGTGTCGAAGGTGGTCAGCATGGCGACGTGCGGCGGTTCGGGCAGTTCCTGGATCTGCCGCAGCACGGTCAGGCCGTCCACGTCCGGCATCCGGATGTCGAGGAGAACGACGTCCGGCAGCTCGCGCCGGATCACGTCGACGGCCTGCGCCCCCTCCGCGGTCGCCACGACCTCGATGCCGTCGGACGCGTTCAGGATCATCTGGAAACCGGACCGCACCAGGGCCTCGTCGTCCACCACCACTACCCGGATCACCGGCGTTCCGCCTCACACTCTCGTCTGCGCTGTCCCGCTTCTGGGCGACCCGTACACCCGTACACCCGTACACCCGGGCGCTCCGCGCGCTCGTACGGCGCTCGCCTGACGTCGACCGTACGTCGGGCAGGGTACGTGGTGGCGTGATCACCCCTGCACCGTGGACACCTGGCGGGTCGGCTCCAGCCGTTCGGGGGGTGCGCTCCGGCCGGTCGGCGGGGGCGTCACCGAAGCCTGCCGGATGGTCCACCTCCCTGCAGCACCGGGAGGTTCTTCGTATGACACAGATACAGCCGTCGCAGGAGACATCGGCTCCGCAGGAGAACTCGCCCCCACGGCACGCAGCCTCGCCCGAGCCTGCCGGGAGGACCCCGGGCGACCCCTCGTTGGGACGCCTGGTCGGGGTGGATCTGGCCCGTGCGCTGGCCGTGTTCGGCATGTACATCGTTCACATCGGCCCGGTCCTGTCGGCGACGTCCGGTCTCGGCACCTGGGCCCGGTACCTGGCCGACGGACACTCGTCGGTCCTGTTCGCCACCCTCGCAGGGTTCTCGCTGATGCTGATCGCCGGCCGCCGTGAGCCGAAGACCGGCCTGGCCGGCCGGCAGGCGAAGGCCCGGATCGCGATCCGGGCCGTGATCCTGCTGGCGCTGGGCACCGTGCTGGCGATGGAGTACGGGGGTGTGATCATCCTCGGCTTCTACGGTGTCTACTTCCTTCTCGCCCTGCCCCTGCTGCGGCTGTCCGCCAGGACACTGGCGGTCATCGCCGCGGGGCTCGCCCTCGTCACGCCGCAGCTGGCGTTCGTCCTGAACTCGCTGCTCAGCGAGTCCCTCCAGCAGAGCATCAACGCCTACGACCCGCTCAAGAAGCTCAGCGAGGTGGGTGTGCTCGACCTGCTGCTGACCGGCTTCTACCCGACGATCACGTGGATGTCGTTCGTGGTCGCCGGCATGGCGCTGGCCCGCCTCGACCTGTCGACCGTCGCCGTCCAGCGGCGCCTGGCCGCGCTCGGTGCCGCCCTGACCGTGGGCGCGTACGGGCTGTCCCTGCTCCTGGCGGGCAAGGACGCGCTGCGGAGCAGGGCAGAGAGCGGGAAGTCGTCCGCCGGGTCCGAGGAGGCGTCCTCCTTCGGCAGCGGGTCCTTCGAGACCCCGCAGTCGGCCTCGGAACTGCTGTCCGCCGGGCCGCACAGCGGCACCACGTTCGACATCATCGGCAGCGTGGGCGTCGCCGTACTCGTAGTCGTGGGCGCGACGGTGCTGCTGGCCCGCCTGCCGCGCCTGCGCCGACTGGCGAAGCCGGTCATCGCCGTGGGCACCATGTCCCTGACGGCCTATGTCGGCCATTTCCTCGTGCAGACCGCGGTGGGCATACCGGCCGGCGAAAGCACACAGGTGTCATGGGTTCCCGTACTCGCGCTCATCCTCGGAGCGATCGTGTTCGCCGCCGTCTGGTCCCGCTTCTTCCGTCGCGGACCGCTGGAGGCGTTGCTCAACGCCGCCACCAAACCGGCGAAGTACATCCGATGATGCCGGGCCGGGCGGTCGGCCTTCATGACCCGCCCCGGCTCCAACGGCCCTCGCGGCCCGCAACCCACTCCGCCGACCACCGGCAGCACTCCCGCCGACGCGCTGGACTGCCGGTCACCCGGAAACAGTGCTGCGGTTCTCCCTGGCGGCGGCCGGCCCTCGACGAGGACCAGATCTGCCGACCTGTGCCGGTGCGGCGCGCGACGCGGGTCGGGGAGCCACAAAATTTCTTTCCCACATGGTCTGCCGACCACCGCGTCAGCGGCGGCGGGCATCGGCCCGCGCGGGGCCGTGGCGCTCGGCTCAGCGGGCCGGCTCGACGGCCGTCGCGGCGAGGGGGTGCACCACGGCATCGCGGAGGTCAGGGCTGACGACGGCCAGACAGAGTCCGCTCGCCACCAGGGCCATGCCGAGGAACTCCCAGAGCGACGCGCTCCGGCTCCGCCCGGCGTTCCCCTGACCCCCTGCTCCGGCCGGCGGCCGGCCGGAAGTGTTGGGTTCCCGCTCCTGCGCACGCTGTGTCATGCCACCAACCTGGGAGCCCAGGCCGTCCGTCGGCCATCCGGCGATCGTCGCGTACACCCCCGCCAAGTGGCTGGAACCCTCTCATGACCGCCGTTCGGGCAGCGCTCGGCACGGATGGCTCCGGCGTCGAAGAAGCGGCTGTTCCTCCAGCCCGGGCCGCCACCCCCGTGCGGCACGGCGCGCGGTGGGCACCGGAGTCCTGGACGCCTGCTCTCCGCTCCGCCGTGAGGGGCGTAGGTCAGTGCGGGCCGCGGCGAAAAATCGTATGACGTGCGGGGGTTGCGCTGTCCGGTGCGGCGGATGCTCCGTGCTGCTGATTGTCCGCGCGTTCCGGGCTGTGTTCCAGGTCAGACGGGGTGTTCAGGAGTCATGCTCACCGGGGGCAGCGCGACCGTACCTGAAGGAGCATCATGCGTTCTGAGAGTAGACCGGGTTCGTTTCTGGGGCCGTTGCCCCGGCGAGAGGCGTGGAGGGTGGGCGGCAGTGTCGCTTCGCTCGCGCTGGTGATGGTGGCTGGTGTTGCCGGCCCGGCGGTGGCTTCTGCCGGCCGTGGTGTCCTCGTGCCGGCGGCCGTGGCGGATCCGGGTAGCGATCCGGACCGGTGCTGGTACGACTACCACCCGGATCACTGTCCGCCCGGAGGCCCTGGTGGTCCGGATGGGCCGGCGGGTCCCGCGGGACCTACCGGTCCCACGGGTCCGCAGGGCATTCCCGGGCCTGCTGGCCCGCAGGGCCCGCAGGGTGTCCCCGGGCCCACGGGAGCGACGGGCCCGCAGGGACTGCCTGGCACGCCGGGCGGTCCTCCCGGCCCGGCAGGTCCGCAGGGTGATACGGGTCCGGCTGGGCCTGCCGGTCCGGCGGGTCCCCAGGGGCCCACCGGCACCGGAGCAACTGGCCCCACTGGCCCCACCGGTCCGCCCGGTCCTGCGGGCCCCGGGGGCACGGGCAGCGTGGGCCCGGCCGGCGCGACGGGCGCGACGGGGGCCACCGGCGCGACGGGCGCGACCGGCGCCACCGGCGCCACCGGCCCATCCATTCCGTGCACCGACGTCGCCGCCTCCAGCCCCAGTGATTCCCAGCAGCTCAAGGCGGTCCTCGTCGATGGCGAGGCGTGGGTCGGCATCCGGCCCTTCCCGCCGGTTGCTGGCTACGCGTGGCAGAACCTCACGGACAACCTCAACTTCCCCCCCGGAGCGTGCGGCATCTCGGTCACCGGCCAGCTGGGGGTCGTGACCGTCGAAACAGTCGCCCCCGACAAGACCGTCTGGGAGACCACCTGCACCGTGCAAAGTGACCAGACGCTCCTGTGCGATAACCCCTGGAGCCCGGTGAACCCGCTGGCGGAAACCCCTCCCACTGCACGCAGCATGTCCGGTACCGGGCGGATCGACCCCAACCACCTGTCGAAGACCATGAAGTAGCAGGGGCACCAGGCCGAGGTCGAAGGCGAGTCGCAGACGGCCTGACCCTCGAGCTGCACAGCCCCTACCAGGGCCACCACCCCGACGCCCGCCCCTACCGCACTCCGGTGGGGGGCGGGCGTCCGCGTACAGAGCCGCAGCCGCGCCGGACGGCATTCAGAAGTACCCCGAACTCACCTTTGGGTGAGAACGAGTCCTGCGAACTGAACCACCATCTCGCGATCTCCGTGCGACGCTTCTCGATCAGGGAGCGTCCGTGTTCCTGCAGCGCCGGACCGCGTATCCGGCGTGGCCAAGGGTGGGATGGTCTGGATGGTCTTCGGTACGGCTGGCTCCCGTAGGCAACGCGGCCCTCGACTGTGGCGTACGGCGCTGGCCGTGCCCGACGCGGTACGACCATGGCGGAGCAGAGGGCGCAGTCGTGTCGCTGGCTGTGACGGCCTTCCGTGGAGGCATGAGGCGGCGGTAAGTGGACAGCCGCCGGGTATGACACGCACAGCGAAACCCGCGCGCGGTGAGTCCCGCGAGTCGAATGGCGGGGCCGGCGGGGGCGACAGGGCGGGTCCCGAGCAGGTTGATGAGCGGCCTGCAGATCAGCTCTCGGAAAGACCCGAGCGGTCCTGGGTCCTGGATGGTGGTGCTGCGGGGCACGCTGGAGGAGTTCAACGACGGGCGGTCTGGCCCGGCACGTCGGCGCCGCTCTTGACGCGGAGATGTGCCGCGGGCGGGCAAGGGGCACAGCATGGGAATCCTGACAACGCTACGCAACGGAGATCATCGACTGACCCGGCGGGTGGCCGCCTGGGACTCCGACTGGGCCCGTCAGCTCCTGCCGCCGGTCGAGGAAGCGGCCGAGCACACGAAGCTCTGGTGGGCAGCCGCCGTGGCCATGGGCTTCGGCGGGGGCCTGCGGGGCCGCGCAGCCGCGGCCGCCGGGATCACGGCGATGGGTGTGGCGGAACTGCTCTCCAACGGGGTGGCGAAACGGCTCGTCGAGCGGCGTCGGCCCCCGAAGGAATGGATCCCGCACGACGAGGTCGAGGACCGGCCCGACAGCTCCTCTTTCCCCTCCGGGCACACCGCTGCCGCCGCGGCGTTCACCGCAGCGGTCGCGCCTTCCTGGCCATGGGCGGGTGCCGCCTGCGCAGTACCGACTGTGATGGTGGCCCTGCAACGGGTCCACAGCGGTGCGCACTACCCCTCCGACGTCGCAGCCGGCGCCGCGATCGGCCTGGCAGCAGCCGCGCTGGTCAGGGCAACGCCCCGCCTGCTCATGTGTGCCTGGAGATGAGATGAGTCGCGGGCGCGTGACCGGCTGCACGCGGGGTAAGCGCGCGATGAAGCTGTGGGCACGGTTCACGAGGCAGGGCGCCAAGCCGACTCCGGCAAGCGCAACGCGGTTGCCCTCGTGCGTGACATCACAGATGAGAATCCAAGGCCGTTTACCGGTGGGGCACTGCCCCGTATGACACCCATGGCGGACAACGTGCCGTGTCGGACCGAGCATGCGGAGAAGGTGAAGAGTGGATGAGCGCCATTGGACGGCACCCGAATCACAGTTCCGACGAATCGGTGGGCGACCTCGTCTCGCGGGCGTCCCAGCAGATTTCTGAGCTGGTTCGCGAGGAGATGCAGCTGGCCCGGGCGGAGATGATGCAGAAGGGCAAACGCTTCGGTGTGGGCGGCGGCCTGTTCGGCGGGGCCGGCCTGGTCGGCATCCTGGCCGCACAGGCGCTGGTCGCGGCTGTGATCGCGGCCCTCGCTCTGCTCCTCCCTCTCTGGGCCTCGGCTCTGATCGTCGCCGTCCTTCTCGGGGCCGTCGCGGCAGTGATGGCGGCCGCCGGGAAGAAGCAGATCGCCAAGGCCGGCACTCCCGCACCCGAGCTGGCCATCGACAGCGTCAAGGCCGACGTGGCCCAGATCAAGGAGGCAGCACACCGATGAGCACCCCTTCCCAGGGCGGCAAGGAATCCGCGCCCACTCCAGAGGAACTCCGCGAGCAGGTCGAGCACACCCGTGACGAGCTCGGCCAGACCGTGGAGGCGCTGGCGGCCAAGGCGGACGTCAAGGCGCAGGCCGCGGAGAAGGCGGCCGAGATGAAGGAGCAGGCCGCGGAGAAGGCTGCCGAGATGAAGGAGCAGGCCGCCGAGAAGGCTGCCGAGATCAAAGAGCACGCCGCCGAGAAGGCAACCGTCGTGACCGCAGCGCTTCGGGAGAAGGCAGGACAGGCCGCACAGCTCGTCAAGGACAAGACCCCCGACCCGGTCCTGGACAAGGCGGCCCACGCCGCAGCGCACGTACGCGACACCGCGACGCGCGCCGGGCACCTCGCCGCCGAGAAGGCCCCGGATCCGGTCCGCGAGAAGGCCGAGTCGGCCGCGACCATGGCAAAGGCCAACCGCACCCCCCTCCTTGCCGCGGCCGCCGCGTTCATCGTCTTCCTGCTCCTGCGCCGCAGCCGGAGGTGCCGGTGACAGCATCCAAGACCCTCTATAGGCCTGTCGGCCCGGCGCTCGGCGGACGGAACAGGTGACCGCCGGCGCGGCCGTCAAACAAGCCTCGGGGTGACCGGACACGCCGAGGACGCCACCGGCCGGCACCGCACCTGGCGGAAGTGCTGATCACCGCAGCCCTGCAAAGCGCGCTTTTGCCGTCGTCAGGGCCCCGTCGAACGCGCAGGAGCCGCTGCCGGCCCCGCGCCTGACTGCCCCTTGCCCGCGCCAAGCCCGCGCCAGCAGGGCACCCCGCACCGTTCCTACCGTGCCCCTCCCCCACTCCTCTCGCGGCACTGCAAGGGAAGCGCGCTGCCCTTCACGCCTGACCGGCGTCTCCTTCGGTTGCCTCGACGGCTACGGCCGAGCCCCGTGCCAGGGCGCCGGCGCGGGCGGCGGCGAGCGTGATCCGCACGGCCTGCTCGGCGGTACCTTCCTCGACCGGATCGGCACTGACCAGCAACCGGAAGTAGATCGGGGCGGCCAGCGTTTTGATCAGCTCGACCGGATCGGTGTCGGTCGGGAGTTCGCCCCGCTCGATGGCGCGCTCGATCACCGGCTTGGCTCGCCGGAACCGGTCGGCGAAGATCTGCCGCTTCGCCTCGGCGACTTCCGGCAGCCGGCCGGCGTCGGAAAACATCGCGGTCTGCACCGCCCTGCCCACCGGGTCGGTCATGCTCTGCACGAGCGCCCGCGCGAGGGCTTGCAGGTCGGTCTCGACGGCGCCGGTGTCCGGAATGGGGATGTCGGTGGCGAAGTGCTCGGCCAGCGCGTCAACGACCAGGCTCGCGCGGTCCTTCCAGCGCCGGTAGAGCGTCGTCTTGTGTACCCCGGCCCGCTGGGCCACACCCTCGATGGTCAGCTCGGCATAGCCCCGGTCCAGCAGCTCGGCGAGGGTGGCGGCGCGCACCGCCGCCTGTGCCTTGCGGCCGCGCCCGACGGGACGGGCGGGTTCGGGGGGACTCAACTCCATTGCAACTCCTAGTTGCGTTAGCGGCTATCCGATGCCAGGATTCCAGCCTATCGCAACTTGAAGTTGCATTACGTGGGATCCTGCCCCGCCGTGCGCCGGACGCCCTAACGAGGAGAAGGAAGACCATGCCCAACGCTTCCCGTACGTGGACCCCCGACTCGATCCCCGACCAGTCCGGCCGCCTGGCGGTGGTGACCGGAGCCAACAGCGGCATCGGCCAGGTCACAGCGCAGGCGCTCGCTCGCCGGGGCGCCCATGTCGTGCTGGCCTGCCGCAGTCCCCAACGGGGACAGGCCGCCCTGGACCGGCTGCTGGCCCACGTACCCGGAGCCCACGCCGAGGTACGCCTCCTGGACCTGGCCGAGCTCGCCTCCGTACGCGCCTTCGCCGACGGCTGGGACCATGGCCGGCTCGATCTGCTGGTCAACAACGCCGGAGTGGCCATGGTGCCGTTCGCCCGGACCGCCGACGGCTTCGAGTCGCAGTTCGGGATCAACCACCTCGGCACCTTCGCCCTGACCGGGCTGATGCTGCCCCATCTGCTCGCCTCGCCCGATCCCCGGGTGGTCACCGTCAGCAGCGAAGGCCAGCGGTTCGCCCGCTTCGACCTGCACAACCTCAATGCCGAACGCCGCTATCACGCGATGTTCGCCTACCTGCAGTCCAAGCGCGCCAACCTCTACTTCGCCGCCGAACTGCAACGCCGCGCCGACGCGGCCGGCCTGAGGCTGCGCAGCACGGCTGTCGCCCCCGGCCTCACCCGCACCAACGTTCTCACCGGCGGCGCCAACGGCGACCGCAGTCGAGTCTATGGAGCATTGACCCGGCTGCTGCTCCGCGTCGCCTTCCGCCCCACCCCCGAAGGCGCCAAGACCTCCCTGTACGCCGCGACCGTCCCGGACCTGCCGGGCGGGGCGTATGTCGTGCCCGACGGGCCGCTGCAGCTACGCGGCGAGCCCGTCCTGCGCGACCGGGAGCACGCCATCCGTGACCTCGACACCGCGCGCCTGCTGTGGGAACTGTCCGAGAAGCTCACCGGCGTTCCCTTCCGGCTGTCCGACGATGCCGCACGCCCCGCTCCTGAGTCCCACTGACTGGCCAAGGCCAGATCACCGGGCGCGGCGGACTCTCATGCACCGGCGGCCTCGGTCGCCGGCGGAGCGGCTGATGGCCGCGGGCGGCATCCTTCCTTTGGGATGCCGCCCGCGGGCTGTCCAACCTCGCGCGCCATGAGTGCGGTTCAGCTCGCGGGCACGGTGTCCTCGAAGGCGGTGCCGGCTGACCGGTACGACGCGATCTTGGCATTGACCTGGGCGGGGGTCAGCACCTGGTCCTTCACGTGGAGGACGTAGTCGACCTGCTGCTCGTACGCGCGCGGGGTCGTGGACGTCTGGCCGTTGAGGTCGATCAACCACTGGTTGAAGTTGATCGACATGGGGCGTTCGGGGAGGTAGGAGGCGTCGTGGGTGCCGAAGGTCTGGCCGTCGATGTAGTACGTGATGGCGTTGTTGTCGATGGTGAGGACGAGGTCGTGCCAGCCCGCGTAGCTCTGGCGGCTCTCGGTGTGGGCGTTGACCGCCTGCCACGGCTCCGGGTTGTAGGTCTCCCAGGAGGTCGTGTAGAGGATGTTGGACGGCTCGCCCCAGCCGCCGTTGGGAAGGTACTCGAAGTCGTACTCGGCGTAGTCGTCGGCCATGGGGGCCTTGAGGTCGTTGATGGTGAAGAAGGTCTGGACGAGGTGGTCGCCATCGGGGCCGGACCTCGGGGCGTCGCTGAACTTGACGCGCGCGGCGTACGTGCCGTTCTTGAACTTGGTCGATTTGGTGAGGACCTCGGTCTGTTCGGTGCCCGAGGCCGTGCCGTTGGTGGAGGTCTCCAGGCTCATGACGGTGTTGCCGTTGCTGGTGGAGAAGGTGACGTTGGACGGGTCCCAGGTGGCGCCGGGAACGCCGGGGCCGCCGGAGTTGGAGCGTACCGACCAGCCGTTGGCGGAGATCTTCGGATCGGTGTGGGACGTGTACGTGAAGTCGTCCCACAGCGAGCCGGAGCCGCCCGGCGGGGGCGTGGTGGGCGGCGGGGTGGTCGGCGGGTCGGTCGGGGTGTTGCCCGCGGGGGCGGTGCCCCAGACCAGGGTGCCGGCGCGGGTGGCGGTGACCTTGGTGGAGTCGCCGTAGGCGGTCTGGGCGGCGATGAAGGAGTAGTCGTCGCTCTGCCGCAGTGTCTGCCAGGTGGACTGGTGGAAGCGCAGCTGCATGTCGCCGGTGTCGGCACCGGGGGCGAGGGAGCCTGCGCCGGAGGTGAAGCCGATCTCCAGGTAGCGGTCGGCCGTGTCGGTGGGGTTGGCGAGGTTGCCGAAGGTACCGGTGATGTTGGCACAGCCCTTGACCGCCCAGGAACAGGCGAAGCGGTAAGTGGCGCCGGGCGAGTCGGCCTTGAAGTAGTAGCGGAGTTTGACCTCGCTCAACGGCAGTGGGGCGGTGCCCGTGTTCTTCACCTTGAACCAGGGCTCGCTCTGGTCGGCAGTGGCAGCGGTGGCGCTGGTGCGGTACTGCACGGACAGGCTGCTCGCGGCGCTGGCAGTGCCGGGCAGAGCGGCGAGGGTAGCGGCGCCGAGGGCCGTGGCGACGGCCGCCGCGACGGCGGCCCGCAGACGGGTGCGGCGTAGTCCGGCCGTCCGGTTCCCGTTGCCGGTCAAGCCGGTCACGTCGGTCGGGCCGGCCACGTCGGCCACGTCGGTCGGGCCGGTCAGGCCGGTCAGGCCGGTCAGGCCGGTCAGGTCGGTCAGGCCGGTCAGGTCGGGTGAGCTGTTCGAGCTGGTCACGGTGGGGCCTCCGGTATGCGAGGGGGCGTGTCAGGCGAGGGGCGCTGTACGTGCGGGTGTCGCGGACGTCGTCCGCGGCGCGGCCGGCTGGTGGCGGCGGACGCCCAGGGCGTCCAGTCGGGGCAGGTGCGCGTGGAGGCGGGAGGTGAAGTCGGCCCAGCTGGTGGGCCCGCTCCAGGCCCGGTCGGCCAGTGCGCACAGTCGGGGGTAAGCGAGGCGGTCGATGTCGGCGGCGCGGGGGGCGAACTCGGTCCAGATCTGCGCCTGGGTGCCGAGGATCCGTCCGCCGCCGTCGGCGGGGGTCTGCGGCTCGGGGTCTCCGCCGTGCACGGTGCGCAGGTCGACGACGGGGCCCGGCTGTGCGGCCGGCCCGCCGGGAAGGTCGTCCTGCGCGTAGTCCAGGTAGCAGGTGCGGTGGTGGGTGAGGACGACGTCGTGGCCGTGGCGGACCGCTGCGGCGGCGTGCGCGGGGTCGCGCCAGCTCATCACGGTGAAGCCGGGCGGGAGCAAGGCGCCGTCCTCCGCCCAGCCCACGGGGCGGCGGCCGTGTTCCAGCAGATGGGCGCCGGCCCGGCCCAGGAGCCAGCCGTGCAGGGCTGCCGGGGAGGGCAGTCCCTCCGCGGCAGCTCGCGCCCGGGCGCGCGGGCTCTGCTCCCACTCGGTGGTGGGGCACTCATCACCGCCGAGGTGGATGTAGGGAGAGGGGAAGACCTCCATCACCTCGTCCAGGACCGCCCGGAGGAAGTCCAAGACCTCGTCGTGGACGCCGAGCACGGTCTCGCACACGCCCCAGCGGGTCCACACCCCGAGGGTGTGCTCGGGGCGATTGCCGAGGTGCGGGTAGGCGGCGAGGGCGGCGCGGACGTGTCCCGGCATCCCGACCTCCGGGACCACCCGAACGCCGCGCTGCGCCGCGTAGGCGACGAGGTCGGCGAGTTCGGTACGGGTGTACGCGCCCCCGTGCGGCCTGCCGTCGAAGCCGCTGGTGCCGTCGGGGCCGGTCATGGACTGGGCGCGGTGGGCCCCGACGGTGGTCAGGCGGGGATAGGACGCGACGGGCATCCGCCAGCCCTGGTCGTCTGTGAGGTGCAGGTGGAGGACGTTGAGTTTGTGCAGGGCCATGAGGTCGACGTGGCGGCGCAGGGTGGCCGCGTCGTGGAAGTGGCGGGCGACGTCGATCATCAGGCCGCGCCAGGGGTGGTGCGGGATGTCGGTGATCTCGGCGCAGGGCACTTCCCAGCGGTCGCGTCGGACGGCCCGGGCGACCGGCCCCAGCGCCTCGGCCGGCAGGAGTTGCCGGAGCGTCTGGACTCCGCGCAGCAGTCCGGTGGGGTCGGCGGCGCGCAGCATGACGGAGTGTTGGGAGATGGTGAGTGCGTACCCCTCCTCGCCCAGGCCGTGCAGTCCCGCGTCGACGGCCAGGGTGATGGTGCCGGTACGGGAGGGTGCCAGGAAAAGGCCGGTGGAGGGCGTGAGGAGGGTGCGCAGCAGGTCGGCCGCGCCCTCGGCTCCGGGGGTGGTGCGGACGGTGGTGGCGGGGTCGAGGGTGAAGTGGCCGGACCGGGGCGTGTACCGGGTGGGCCGGGGCAGGAGGGCCTCTTCGGGGTGATGTGGGGGCACGGGTGTGCAGCCTTCCGGGAGGGGGCTCACAGAGGGGGTGCAGGGGGGGTGCCGGGGTGGTGCCGGGGTGGTGTCGGGGTGGTGTCGGGCGTGTCCCGAACAGAAGACGGCGTACGGTCCGGCCGGCAGCGTGACGTGCGGGGCGCGCTGGATGTGCAGGGGAGGGAAAGGTCGCGGGCGGTAACGGCACGGCGTGACGACGAGAGGAAGGAGGAAGGAGGAAGCAGGGAGCAGGGAGCAGGGAGGGACTGGACAGATCAAGATCTGACCACTCGCCCACTGGACAAGTGACCTGTCGCTGACGCAAGAAGCTGGCATAGACCAATACGACCGTCAACCCCCCTGTCACCAAAGGCTGTTTGCCTGATTCCCGAAGCGCTCGTCACGATCAGCTCGTAAACTGGACTTGACCAGTGGCGGGTGATGGTTGCAGCGGCCACGACTGGTTCAGTGCAGCACGCGATGGCGGAGCTGGAGAGGGGACGACGCAGATGCACGACAGGAAACCGGGCACGCGCCGGTCGGCCGGGGCCAGCGCGGTGCTGCCGGCGGAGTCTGCCCCCGTGCCGCCTTCGGGAGGCGACGGAGCCGACAGGACCCGCCGCCCCGGCGGCGTCCTCAAACGCGAGCGGGTCCGTGATGCGGTGCTCGGGATGGTCGAGGAGCGCCGAGCGGGGGACGCGATCCCCTCCGAGCGGGCCCTGTGCGTGCAACTCGGGGTGTCCCGGCCGACCCTACGGGCGGCCGTCGACGAGCTGGTCGCCGCCGGGGTTCTCATCCGCGAACACGGGCGGGGCGTGTTCGTCGCTCCCGAAAAGATCACCCAGGAACTCGTTCCTGGGCGCAACTCGCTGAGCGTGCCCCGCGCGTCGGGGGCCTGGGCCAGCCGGCTGCTGGAGTTCGCGACCGTGCCGGCCGGCGCCCGGGTGGGCCGCAGGCTGCGCCTCTCCCCCGCGGCGCGGGTCATCTACGTTGCGCGGCTGCGGCTGGTCGACGGTTACCCGATGGCCATCGAGCACCTGCACATCCCGGCCGCCTTGGTCCCCGGTCTCACCGCCCGCGAACTGGAGCACGGGGACCTCTACGAGCATTTGCGCACGCACCACGACGTACACGTGAACGAGGCGACGCAGACGATCGAACCCACCGTGGCGACCCGCGCGGAAGCCGAGCTGCTGGAGGTGCCCGAACTCTCGCCTGCCCTCCTCTTCGAACGGCTGACCACCGACACCGCGGGGCAGCCGGTGGAGTACGTCCACTCGCTCTACCGCGGCGACCGCTACCGCATCGTGTCCCACCTGACGCTCCGCGCCGACACCGCACCCGCCGTACCGTCCGACGGCCACCATCCGGGCATCCCCCCCGGCGACTCCATCCACGGCGACCCGGTGGCCGCCGCAACGCTGGGCGACGTACAGGGCCGACGACGCTGACCGCCCGGCCACCCGACGCTGACCGTCCGGCCATCCGACGCGGCCGCGGCCTTCATGGGCTGTTGTCTGCTACGGCTTTGGCACGACGACGACGGCGTTACCGACTGCGCGTTCGGTGGGTGTGGTGTCCTGCCAGGTGTCCATGGGGCGGTTGTAGAGGGTGTTGTTGATGAGGAGGGTGGTGTCGCCTCCGGATCCGAGGCTGACAGCGTCTTTCGCGCCGAGCCACTTCATGACGGCTGCAGCTTCGTGGATGGTGACGCCGATGCTGGTCTGGGGGATTCGTCCGTCGATGGTCACGAGGAGGAGTTCTCCTGCCGCGGTGACTCCGGCGAGGGTGCGGGGGTGGCGCTGGATGACGGCGTTGGTGACCACGTTGGTGTCGGGGTTGAGCATGCCGTTGGCGTCGGCGTTGATCAGTATTTCGCCGTTGCGGACCAGGGCGGGTCCTCCGCCTGCCACGGCAGAGAAGGTGGAGCTGGTGACCGGGACACCTGCGGAGTCGGTGATGCTCGTACCCGGCTTGAACGGTTGTCCGACCGTGTGGTGGGCGAGCAGCCAGTCCGCGCCGGCGCCGATTCCCTGCAGAACGCGGCCGCCGGCAGGGATGGCGCCGCCGGCGGGTACGCGCTTTTCCTTGACGACCCAGTTCCCGTCCATGACGATGTCCACGCTCTTGGTCACCTCCGCTCGCGGCGGCGGCGTAGTGCTGCCCCACTCGGGTCGGAAGACGACGATTTCGTCCGCGTCGACGCACAGCGTGTTGCGCAGGGGACGCAGCTCGGGGACGAAGACGCCCTTGCTCTTCTCGCGCAGGTCGCCGCCGATACCGCCGCAGCCGAAGTTGCGTCCCGGTACACGGTTGATGCCGTCAATCGCCCTCACCGAGCCGTCGGGCGCGGTCACCTGGGTACGTGAGGTGACCTCGTCGATACGGACCCGGGAGCCTGCCCCCTCGAGGAGCAGTGCGCTCCGGCCGTTGTTGGCCTCGCTGAGCAGGGTGTTGTTCTGCACGTACAAGCCCTGCGGATCGCCGGTGGCAGGGCCGGTGTAGGAAGGATTGTTCGTCGACTTGATGTCGAAGTCGGAGCCGTTCACCGCCACCAGGGCGCCGGCCGCGGCGCTCATCTCCCGTACCGTCTGGGCCGAGGAGACGTCACTTCCGTGGACAGCCTTGAACATGACGTCAGCCGACGGATCGACTCTCACGACCCGTACTTCCCACGGGCCGGTACTTTCGTTGCCGTCCTGGGCCGTGTAGACGGTCCGACCGGTGAAGCCCTTCTCCTGCAACACCTTCAGCATCGCATCCGCATCCGCAGACCCGGAAGGGCCGAACTCACCTACGCGGACCATGTGCTGCCGCGGCATACCCGCCCCCACACCCGGGCCGGCCGGCAGCTCCCGGGTGTACAGCTTTCCGGTGAGCCCCTTGTCCTGCAACCTGCCGAGAAGGGCCACGGCGTGGTCGTCGTTGCCGACCGACCAGGCAGAACCGCCGGGGTAGTCAATGAGGAGTTCGACCGACCAGTGGTCGGTCGCCTGGCCCTGGGTGTACTTCTCGTAGGTGATCCCCGGTGCCGGCTCCGAAACTTTCGCCACGGCCGTCAGGTGTTCAGGCCCGAGAGGCATACGGCCGGCCACGGGCTGGGCTGTGCCCTCAGTTGCTGTGGCACTGGCAGGCGCAAGCGTGACCAGCGCGCCCAGCGCAACAGTCAGAGCCGTGATACGGCGTATTCGTTTCATTCTCGACACTCCTGGAACAGGCGGACGTAGGGATAGCGGGGCGGCCCGCAGGGAAGGGTTGATCATTTCCGCCTGAGCGAAGCTTACGAAACTCCTGCGACGGTACTGACGCACTGTCCCCGGGTGGCATCACCGGGCCGTCCGTGCGGCCGAAAGCGAGAAGGCTCGACGTCAGCCGCCGCCGAAAGCTCCGCAGTGGTGGACGAGTACGGCATGTGGCGCCCGCCGGAGCCCGGAGCGCGTCCACACCGGCGACTGTCGCATGACCACTCGAGGGCGTGCACTGCCCGGAGCGGGCGAAATGAATTTGATGCGCTCCTGCCAAAATCATTGAAAAGCAATATGACATGTGCCATTTTACAGCGCAGCCCGTCGATGACGGGACCTCACATCCCATCCCCAGGAGTGAAATTTGCGCACCATGGCCGTCGCCACCGCCCTGCTCATAGCCACAGCCGCCCTCGCAGCCTCCCCCGCCCAGGTCTCCCCCGCCCACGCCTCGCCGGCCTCGCCGGCCGATCCCAAGCCGGACCACGTCTTCGCCGACCCGGGCCAGCGCCCGGCCCACGGCAATGCCGATGGCACTCCCGGCGACACCGGGACCACCGGCGGCAGACTGGAGTCGCGGATCCTGCCGATCGTCCACACCTGCAGCCCCACACTGCGGATCCGCGCCCAAGAGATGACCACCGCCCAGCTGACGGCGACCTGCACGAGCCTGGCCAACCAGGACGCCTACTTCCACGGCGTGGTCAAGGACTCCGGGCCGGTCGCGAACGACTACAACACCACCCTGGAGGTCGACGTCTTCAACTCCAGCGCCGACTACAAGGCCTACGCGAGGAAGATCTACGGCATCGACACCAACAACGGCGGCATGTACCTGGAGGGAGACCCCTCCAGGACGGGCAACCAAGCGCGGTTCATATGCTACGAGCGCACCGATGTGAGCCCCGGCTGGCAGATCTGGAACCTCAACCACGAGTACACCCACTACCTCGACGGCCGCTTCAACCTGTACGGCGACTTCAACGCCAGCCAGGCCACCCCCACCGTGTGGTGGGGTGAGGGCATCGCGGAGTACATCTCCTACTCCTACCGCGGCGTCACCTACGCCAGCGCGATCGCCGAGGCCGGCAAGCACACGTACTCCCTGCGCACGCTGTTCGACACCACCTACGCCAACAGCGACGTCAGCCGTACCTACAACTGGGGCTACCTTGCCGCCCGCTACATGGTCGAGGAGCACCCGGCCGACGTCAGCACCGTCCTCGGCTACTACCGCGCAGGAGACTGGACCGCCGCCCGTTCCTTCCTCACCTCGCTGGACTACGAGAGCGACTGGAACGCCTGGCTGACAGCCGTGGCAGCGGGCGCCTGACCCGTACGCCTGCAGGCGCGACCGTCCGGGCAGGGGCACCTCGGGACGCGGCGAACGTCGGAAGGCCCGGTCGGCGCTTTCGCCCAGTCCGCAACTGCGCGTTCGATCAACGCGGTTGCGGTCTTTGGTGGTCACGCGGGTGAAGTAAAGCGGGTCCGCGCGTAAGGCGGCAGGCGAGTCCCGGACTCGCCTGCCGCCTTGGATGTGCGCCCATCCACGGAGGGCAGTTGCTTGATCTCAACCGGGGGCGCATCGCTGCTGGGGATCTCGGGGGGGGGGAGCCGGGCCGCGCTCCACGTCGCCCCCATCGTCCTCCGGGCACGACGGTGACCAAGGGCAGCGGCAGTCTAGGAACGGGGCGGCTTCGGAAGGACTTCGCGCAGGCGGTCCAGGAGTACCCGCGCCGCGGGGCTCGAAGGGCCGCCGGCCTGCCAGGCGAGCGCGATGCGGGCGCGCATCTCGGGCCGGACGATCCGCAGGGTGCGAAGGTTCCCGCCGAGGGGGGACCCGTCCTCGCCGGCAGGTAGCACGGCGATGCCCAAGCCCCGCGCGGCAAGCTGCGAGAGCACGTGCGGGGCTGCCGCCTCGAAGGCGACCCGCGGCCGGAACCCTGCCTGCGCACAGCCGCGTTCGAGCGCCGTGCGCACCCCGGTGCCGCGCGGCAGGCAGATCAGCGGCCGATCCCGCAGATCGGCAAGCGGGACGCTCGTAACGTCGACGCGGTTGAGAACGGGATCACTTGGCGCGACAGCGGCAACCAGCGGGACATCGATCACCATTTGGAAGGCCGCTCCGGGCGGGGGTGCCTCCTCCGCCGTTCCGAGGACGGCGATGTCGAGCTCGCCGGCCAGGAGCGCGGCCTGCATCCGCTCCGTGGTGTCCTCGGTGAGAGCCACCTCCACCGAGGGGTGGGCGTCGTGGAAGTCCGCGAGCAGAGCGGCGATGTCGAAGACGTGGCCAGTGGCCCCGGAGACGAGGCCGAGCGTGACCCGGCCGCGCAGCAGCCCCGTGTACGCATCGACCGTCTGCCGCACCGACTCCGCCGCGGCCAGCGCGGCCCGGGCGTACGGCAGGACCGCCCGGCCCACCTCGGTCGGCGTCACCGACCGGGCGGAGCGGTCGAGCAGGGGCTGCCCCAGCTCCTTCTCCAGCTGGCGGATCTGGGCGCTGAGGCCGGGCTGGGCCAGGTGCAGCCGGGCGGCGGCTCTTGTGAAACCGCCTTCCTCGACGACGCAGACGAAGTAGCGCAGTTGGCGGAGTTCCATAAGCAGTGATTCTAGGTCGCAGCAGAACTATCTACTGGCGCTATCGACCTGCCGGCCTCAGGCTTGATTCCATGGAGAACTCGACAGCGCGCAAGGGGAAGAGCCTCGAAGTCAAGGCAGCGATCGCGGCGGAACGCCGGGAACTGGCCGACCTGTTCGACACATTGCAAACCGACCAGTGGAACGAACCGAGCCTCTGCGCGGGTTGGCGCGTTCGCGAAGTGGTGGCGCACATGTCGATGGGGTTCCGGCTCTCCTTGCCCAGGGTGCTTGGTGAACTGGTCAAGGCACGCCGAAACCTGCACCGCATGACCGATCGGGTCGCGCGCAGGGATTCGGCCGCCCACTCCACCCCCGTGCTCGCCGCCTTCCTGCGGGACAACGCCCACCATCCCTGGACACCACCAGTCGGCGGGCTCAGGGCGGCGCTCGGCCACGACCTGGTGCACGGGCTGGACGTCAGCGTCGCCCTCGGCCTCGACCGGCGCGTCCCCGAGAACCGGCTGCGTATCGTGCTCGACGAGATCCGGCCCAGCAGCTTGAAGTTCTTCGGTGCCCACCTTGACGGAGTGCAGCTGTGCGCCGAGGACCTCGACTGGTCGTACGGCTCGGGCTCACCCGTTTTCGGCACCGCCCAGGACCTCCTGCTCTTGGCCTACGGTCGCCGCCTTCCGGACGGCCGGCTGCGAGGAGAACCGAGCAGCCGTTTCACGCGGTCCGTCGCGGGGGCATGAACCATCTCTCGCCCCTCGGCACGTCGAAGAGGCCGGCGCCGCCCACACGCCGGTCTCGGGCCCATGACTCCGACCCGGCGGTGGCCGAAGCAGCCCGTCGCCTGCGCCGGCGACGACCGGACGGCCCCGTGGAGTGGTTTGCGCAGCGTCCTGGAGGAGATGGTGGATCTTCTGCAGGGGCATGACGGTGGCGACGGGGACCCGGCCGCGACGCCGAGACGCAGAGGCCGTCGAGGCCCGGCGGACACAGCCCTCGGCGAGGGTTGACCGCAGGGATTGAGCGGCCGCCGCCGCCCGGCTCGGGGCGCCAGGCCCCTCGCCGGTGGCCCCTGGCCGTGTGCGGTCCCCCACGGTGCGCCGACACTGGAGGCATGGACCCGAACGAGGCCCTGCGCCGGATCGCCTTCCTCCTGGAATGGCGCGGTGCGTCGCCGTACCGGGTGCGGGCCTTCCACACGGCGGCCGACGCAGTCCGCGACCTGCCACCGCGCCCGGTGCACGCCGCCGAGGTCGGTCGACTGCGCGGAGTGGGCCCGGTCACCGCCGAAGTGATCGCCCAGGCATCGACCGGAGCGGTACCGAGCTACCTCGCCCGTCTGCAGGCCGAAGCCGACCCGGCCGCCCGGGCCGGCTGGGAGCTGGCGGCTGCGAGCACCGGGGATTGCCACCTGCACTCCGACTGGTCGGACGGCGGCAGCCCGCTCGAGGACATGGCCGACGCCGCCCGTGCGCTCGGACACCGATGGGCCGTTCTGACCGACCACTCGCCGCGGCTGACGATCGCCCACGGACTGAGCGCCGAGCGGCTCGAAAGCCAACTGGAGGCTGTGACCGCCGTGAACTCCGGGATGGGCCCGGACTTCCGTCTGCTCACCGGCATCGAGTGCGACATCCTCGAGGACGGCTCACTCGACCAGGACGAAGACCTGCTCGGCCGGCTCGACATCGTCGTGGCATCCGTGCACTCCAAGCTCCGCTCGGAACCCGAACCGATGACCGCCCGCCTGGTGGCCGCGGTACGCAACCCGCACGTCGACGTCCTGGGGCACTGCACGGGGCGGATCATCACCGGCCGGGGGCGACCGCAGTCCCGCTTCGACGCCGCCGCCGTATTCGCCGCGTGCGCCGAGGCCGGTACGGCGGTGGAGATCAACTGTCGGCCCGAACGGCGCGACCCACCGGACGACCTGCTCGAGCAGGCCGCCGCCGCCGGCTGCCGGTTCGCCGTGGACACCGACGCCCACGCCCCGAACCAGCTGGACTGGCAGAGCTCCGGTTACGCGCGCGCAGCCCGGATCGGTCTGGGGGCGGACCGGCTGATCACGACCTGGTCGCTCGAGCGGCTGCTGGCAGCCAGAAGCGGAAGGGCGTGACGGCCCGCCTTCCGCCCTGCGTGACGGCCCGCTTTCCGCCCTGCGTGACGGCCCGCTTTCCGCCCTGCCGGCCGTCGTGAGGACTGGACCCGGGTCCACCAGGCGCCGTTGCCGCCGAGCCGGTGTCACGAGGTGGAGTATCCGGGGAGCGATGTGGGGGACGGGCGGTGCCGGCGACTAGGATGATCATCCGTTCGAACGGTGAGGGGAACATGATCGACGTCGACGGGTACTTGACCGTGCTGGGGGTGGCCCGACCGGCCGCCCCGACCGTCGAGGCGCTGCGGGCGCTGCACCGGGCGCAGGTGGAGCGGGTCGCCTATGAGAACCTCGACATCCATCTGGGGCGTCCGACGGGCATCGGGGCCGCGGAATCCGTTGCCCGGATTCTGCGGGGGCGCGGTGGCTACTGCTTCCACCTCAACGGCGCCTTCGGCGCGCTCCTGACGGCGCTCGGCTACGACGTCACTCTGCACCGGGCGGGGGTTCAGGGCGCCCCCGAGAAGCCCGCGGGCGCGACCGGCGACCACCTGGCACTCACCGTGCGGCTCGAGGGCGAGCGGTGGCTCGTGGACGCCGGGCTCGGTGACGCGGTGCACGAGCCGCTGCCGTTGCGCGAAGGCAGCTACGTCCAGGGGCCCTTCACCTACGCGATTGCCCCGTCGGACGC
The DNA here is from genome assembly GCF_040651925.1 of Streptomyces sp. NPDC048349. Lineage (NCBI taxonomy): Bacteria > Bacillati > Actinomycetota > Actinomycetes > Kitasatosporales > Streptomycetaceae > Streptomyces > Streptomyces sp. NPDC048349. The sequence continues at coordinate 110,333 of NZ_JBEZLA010000011.1, forward strand.
CGAGCCCAGCGGCTGGCGGTTCACGCATGACCCCCGCGGCTCGTTCACGGCGATGGACTTCGCGCCGGACCCCGTCGAGCTGTCCTCCTTCGCCGCGGAACACGCCCGGCTGTCCACTTCCCCCGAGTCCGGCTTCGTCCGGGTCCTCACCGCCCAGCGGCGCGACGCCAAGGGCGTGGACGTGCTGCGTGGCTGCGTGCTCCGCCGGGTCGACGCCGGAGGCATGGACGAGCGGACCATCGACTCGGCCGACGACTGGTACGACGTACTGGCCGACGTGTTCCGCCTGGACCTGACCGATGTCGCCGCCCCCGCCCGGGCACAACTGTGGCACCGCGTCCACACCGCGCACCAGGAGTGGGAGGCCTCGCAGCAGCGGGCGACAACGCTCTGACGGGACGGTCGGCTCGCCCGCCCCTACACCGTCTCCAGCAGGGAAGGCGCAGCTCACATAAGGGTCAACGGGCGCCGGAACACACGGGGGCGCCGGACTCGTCGGGTAGGTACGCGGCCCGCTCCTCCGAGGTCAGGTCCCGGTTGACCGCCTGGCAGATCCTGCGGGTCGCCGCGGCGGGTGGGGGCAGGGTGACGTCCCACAGCCGCGCGACGTTGTCGACGTTGCCGGTGGCGAGGGTACGGCCGTCGGGGCTGAACTCCAGGGCCTGGACCGTATCGAACTCCTGCAAGGCGGCACGGGCCTTGCGGGTGGGCACGTCCCACAGCACCGCGGTGGTGTCGACGCTGCCACTGGCGATGGTGCGACCGTCCGGGCTGAACGCCACGGAGGTCACCGGCCCGGTGTGTCGCGTGAGGGTGGCCAGGCTCTTGCCGCGGGCCACGTTCCACAGGTGCACCGTGGTGTCCTCGCTGCCCGTGGCCAGAGTGCGTCCGTCGGGGCTGAACGCCAGCGTGTAGACCGGTCCGCTGTGCCCGCTGAGCACGGCGCCCGGGCCACCGCTGACAGCGTCGTACAGGTGCACGAGGTTGTCCGTGCCACCGACGGCCAGGGTCCGTCCGTCGGGGCTGAAGGCCAGCGCGGCCACCGCACCCTCCTGGAGCAGCGGGTCGCGGATTTCCTTGCCCGTGTTCGCGTCCCACCACCGGACGCTGAGGCCGGCGCCGGTGGCCACGGTCCGACCGTCGGGGCTGTACGCCACCGCTTCCACCGGCCCCGTATGGCCGGGCAAGGTCGCACGGCTCTTGCGCGTACGCAGGTCCCACAGCGTCGCCGTGGCGTCGAAGTTGCCGGTGGCCAGGGTGTGGCCGTCGGGGCTGAACGCCATCGCCCGCACCGCGTCGCCGTGCCTCAGTGGGGGCGAGGACTTGCGGGAGGTCACGTCCCACAGGCGTACGGTCCCGTCGATGCTGCCGGTGGCGAGGGTGCGGCCGTCGCGGCTGTACGCCACCGACCAGACCGTGTCGGTGTGCCCGATCAACGGCGCCCGGTTCGCTCCGGCGGCCACGTCCCACAGCCGCACCGTGGCATCGCTGCCGGTGGCCAGGGTGCGGCCGTCGGGGCTGAACGCCACCGACCAGACCGTGTTGGTGTGGCCCGGCAGCACGGCGAGGACCGTGTCGGTGGCCGTGTCCCGCAGCACTGCCACACCGTTCTCGGTGCCGGTGACCAGCGTGCGGCCGTCAGGGTTGAACGCCACCGACACCGAGATGTTCTCGTAGCGCAGGAGAGTGGTGCGGAGCTTGCCGGTGTCGACGTCCCACAGGCGCACACCCGTGTCGCCTTCGCTCGTGGCGGCGAGGGTGCGCCCGTCGGGGCTGAACGCCACGGAAGTCACCTCGCCGGACTGCTTGAGCGGGCCGAAGCGGTCCTCGCCGGTCGCCGCATCCCACAGGCGTACGGAACCGTCGGCGCTGCCAGTCGCGATGAAGCGCCCGTCCCGGCTGAACACCACGGTCCGCACGGCCCCGGAGTGCCCTGTGAGTGGGGCCCGCGGCTTGCGCGTCGGCAGGTCCCACAGATGTACGGACCCGTCCCCGCCGGCAGCGGCGAGGGTGCGGCCGTCGGGGCGGAAGGCCACGGACCACACGACGTCGGTGTTGCCCTCAAGGGTGGCCCGGGTCGTGCCGGTTGCCGGGTCCCACAGGCGCACGTCACCGTCGAAGCTTCCCGTGGCAAGGGTGCTGCCGTCGCGGCTGAAGGCCACGGACCGCACGTCCGCGGTATGGCCTGCCAGGGTGGCACGGGCCTTGCCGGTGTCCGCGTCCCACAGGCGTACGGTCCTGTCGGAGCCGGCGGTGGCGAGGGTGCCGCCGTCGGGGCTGAACGTCACCGCGCCCACCTCACCGCGGTGGCCGGGCATGCTCCGCCGCAACGGGATGGCCGCGGCGTTGCGCAGGCTCAGGGCGGCTTCAGCCGTGGGGCTGGTGCGGTAGGCCTGCACGGCGAGCAGCGAGGCCAGAGTGGGGTTCGTCGTGAAGAGGGTGTCGGACTGGGAGGCGAGCTGGCGGGACAGTGCTTCCTGCCGCCGTGATTCGGCGGTCCGCCACTGCCAGAGGGCACCGCCCGCAGCGACGAGGGCGACGACGAGCAGGCCGGCCAGGACCGCGTTGAGCCGCCGGCTACGGCGGATGGCGGCCTGTTGGCGCTGCTTGCCGGCCGCCAGGAACCGGGTGATGTCGGCCGGCAGACGGCGCTGTTGCGACCAGTCGAGCCCCTCCGCCAGCGCCGTGCCCCCGAGCAGGTCCTCGTCGTTCCTCCCGTCGGCCCAGCGGGACTGCTGCTCGCCGACGCGCACGAACCACTCCTGGAACCGGCGGTCCTGCTCCACCCATGCGTGCAAGACGCCCCAGTCCCGGATCAGCGCGTCGTGGATCAGCTCGGCCACCGGCTCCGCCGCAGGGGCGTCCGGTGTGCGGGTGATGATGATGCGGTGCCGGGTCAGGGCGGCGAGGACCGTGTCGACTGCGCCTTCGTCGTCCGGCGCAGCGCCCGGCCCGGACGCCAGGTCGCGCAGATCCCGCAAGGGGACCCGGGCGCGGATCGCGGGGACGTTGCGGCGCGGGTCGTCCGGGCGTACCAGCGAGGTCAGGATGCGCTGGGCGATGGGCTGGTGCTCCGGTGGAATCCGGTGGAGTGCGGTGTCGCACCACGTCGTCAGACTCCCTGTCACACCGCCGCCGCGCCGGTAGGCGTCATGGGTGAGGCATCCGTCGCGGCGCCGTTCCCACAGCTCCTTGAGTGCCAGTTCCAGCAGGGGCAGCACGGTGACCGGCGCCCTGCCGCTCGCCGTCCCCTCGGGGGCGTCCTCCAGCACATCCGTGATGATCTGCTCGGGGAGACCGCTTTCGAAGCGGGCGCCCACGCTGCCGGCCGGCCGCGTGATGATGTCGTGCAGGTCGTCCCTGCTCAGTGTGCCCGGCACGTTGAGGAGACCCGGCATCGCCGCCTCCAGCAACTCCGGGGCGACTGCGGCAAGTTGCGGGTAGAAGTCGTCACGCATGACCAGGATCACACTCAAGGGGGCATGCGAGGTGATCGCGGCCGCGAGCCGGCCGGCGGCGGGGCTGCGTCCCGATTGGGTGAGGAGTTCCTCGAACTGGTCGATGACGAGGACGACGCGCTGACGGCCGGGCTCGGCCGCCAGCCTGCGGGTCACGGCCTCGGCGATCCCGTCGGTGCCGGCCCCGGGCAGCCCAGCGCGTTCGACCTCGGCCGCCAGGTCCTGTCCGGGCCGCAGCAGTACGGGCAACCACCGGTCGCTTCCCGGCAATTCGCCCGCTGCCAGCGCGGGCAGCACTCCGGCCTGGATCAAGGACGACTTGCCGGAGCCCGAGGGGCCGAGCAGCAGGGCCACGCGCTGGTGCTCGGCCAGGCCCGCGAGGACCTGGCGCACGGCGTCCCGCCGCCCCTGGAACCACTGCGCCTGGTCCGCGGTGAACGGCTCCAGCCCCTGGTAGGGGCACACGTCCTGCGCGGTCAGGGCGGGCCAGATCCGCCGCAGGACCTGCACGGGGGTGGCGTACGCGATGCCCTGGCCCCTGCTGTGGCCATCGGGGGCGGTGATCTCTGTGAGCATGCCGACGACCAGTCCGGTCAGCTGGTCGACGACCGGACCGCCGCTGAATCCGGTGGTCAGGTCGTTCGCGTCGGTGAGCTGGAGGGCCTCGCCCCGGTCCTGCGTCGCCGGCAGGAGGTCACCCGCCTTCGCGTACCCGAAGTGGCCTCCCGCGGGAGCCTGTCCAGGAAAGCCGTACGAGCGCACGCCGTGACCCTGGGCGTCGGCGGCGGAGCCGAGGGGCGGTACCTGCGTGCCGGGCACGATGATGCCGAGGCGGACCAGGGCGACGTCCTCGGATTCCGGAGCCCGCCACGGCTCCTCCAGGACGAGCCCCTCGACCGGGTGCGCGCCGTCCGCGTACGGGAAGACCAGCCGCACGCCGCCCCCGGGCTCGCTGCCTGCGGCGTGGACCACGTGCGCACAGGTGACGAGGAGGTCCTCGGCGACCAGGAACCCGGTCCCGCACACCTCGCCGGCCTGTCCGAGGACCTGGGCCACGCCCCTGAGGGTGCTGTCCACCGGCTCAGCCCTTGTTCCCGTGCCGAGCCGTGGTCCCCCTCGGTCGGCAGTCGGCACTGCCCTTCGTGATCACGGCTCCGGCCGTGACGGCGGGGTCGACGTCGAACCCCGCCGTGACATCGCCGGGGCCCGCCTTGCGCAGCTGCTCCAGTACTGCGGCCGCCGCCGCGGTGACCGAGTGCAGCGCCGTCCGGAGGTCAGGGAGATTCGGGCGAGATGCGTCATGGCTCGTCTTTCGTCGGCAGGAATCCCGCACTCTCCCGATCGTCATCCGGCCCGCCCGCCGCTGCACCTCGGGTGGGCCGCACGCATGAGCGACCGCCGGGGATCCGCGCACGTGGGGCAGGCCCGGTGAGCCGCTCCGGCGGACTGTGCGACAACGGTCCTCAGGACGCCTTCCCGTCCTTGACGCTGTCCGCCGAAGTGGTGAGACGCTCCGGGCCGACGAGGCGGGCGAGACGGCGGTGTTCCCGGGTGGGCAGCTGTCATGCCGGGGAAGGACGTCGCTGCAACAGCGGCGGGTTCGGTGACCGCTGCTAACCTGCCGGCCATGATCAAGGGCAGCCTTGCAGGCCGAATAGGCCGGATGGCGGGGGACAGCAGGCCGGAGCGCGTGCTGATCGCTGCCAGTTTCGTCAACCGGGTCGGCAACGGTCTGTTCAACGCGGCGTCGGCGCTCTATTTCACCTTGGTCGTGGGTCTGCCCGCGGTGCAGGTCGGTGCCGCGCTCACCATCGCCGGAGTGGTCGGTTTGTGCGCGGGGATACCCGGAGGGCACCTCGCCGACCGGCGCGGGGCGCGCACGATCATGATGCTGGCCCTCGCGGTCCAGGCGATGTCGATGGCGGCCCTCATCCTCGTCGAGAGCTGGGCCGCACTCACGATCATCGCGACGGTCGATCAGATCGCCGCGGCGGCCGGTGGGGCGGCCTGGGGCGCTCTGGTGGTCCGGGTCGGGAGTGATCGCCCTGCCCTGTTCCGGGCCAAGCTGCGCACCTTCGTCAACCTGGGCGTCATTCTCGGGACGGTGGGGGCCGGGCTGGCGCTGGCCGCGGACACCCGTGGCGCCTATGTCACGCTGATCCTCGGCAACGCGGCGAGCTTCGCCCTGTGCGCGGTACTGCTGCTCCTGCTGCCCCGCTATCCGGTGCTGGCAGCGCCGCCGCAGCAGCGTCGCTGGCTCGCTTTCACGGACCGCCCGTTCCTGGCGTTCACCGCCCTTTACGGAGCCATGGGGTTGCAGTACCCGGTGGTCTCCCTGCTCCTGCCGATCTGGATCTCCGAACACACCGAAGCGCCGCGCTGGACGGTGGCCGCGCTGTTCGCCGTCAATGCCGCCTTCTGCGTACTGATGCAGACCAGGATCGGCTCCCGCATCGAAAGCCCGCACGACGGCGGCAGGGCCTTTCGCACCGCGGGGCTGCTCTTCCTCGTCAGCTGTCCGATGATGGCGCTGGCGGCGTACACCCCTGTCTGGGTGGCAGCGGGACTGGTCCTGGCAGCGATCTTCGTCCATAGCCTGGCAGAGGTCTGGGAGTCCTCGGCGGGATTCGCCCTGGGCTTCGGTCTGGCCCCAGACCATGCCCAGGGCCAGTACCAAGGTGTCCTCGGCCTAGGCTTCAGCGCGGGCCAGGCTCTTGCGCCCGCGATCCTCACCACGCTGGTGCTCGGCCTCGGCACGGCGGGCTGGCTCCTGCTGGCGGTGTTCTTCGCGGCGCTGGGCGCCGCGGGCCCGCCTCTTGCCCGCTGGGGCATGCGGACCCGGCCGCAGCGGCCGGGCGTCGCCGCGAAAGCGACAGCATGACCGGGTAGTACGGTGCCCGCCGGCAAGTCCACCGCGACGGCGCGCTCACCCCGTGCCGCCCTGGCGGGGCTACAGCTTGTCCAACTGGGCCAGGTAGGGGAGCGATTCCGAAGCCGTCAGGTCGTACACGCTCTCCCTGTTCTCGAAGAACACGACCTCGGAAGCCTGCGGCCCGGGCTCTTCTTTCACGTGCGGGACCTCCGATTGATGCCGAGGGAGGGCACGGCTCGGCGTCAGGAACCTTCTTGGCCGGATAGCCGGTTGTACGGCCACAGCATCAGTGCAAGACTTTGCTGAAAGTTTCAGAAAGGCTGCAAGCAGGTCATGAGAGGACGCACATGGTGAAGGTGGGACGCGCAGCCGGGTGGTACCGGACCGCCACAGGATTCCTTGTGCTCATAGGGATGTTCGCGGTCATGTGTGCGCCGGCCGTCGCCGAAGAGCCGCACCCCCGAGCGGTGGTGAGTTTCGACGTGGCAGCCCCGACCCAATGGGGCGACACCGTCTTCGTCACGGGTAGCACACCGGAGCTCGGCTCCTGGTCACCGGAAGCGGCCGTACTCATGTCCTCCGCTTCCTCACCACACTGGACTGCCTCCCTCGTCCTTGACGGAGCAACCTCCGTGTCGTTCAAGTACCTGATCAAGAAGGCCGATGGGAGCGTGGTGTGGGAACGGGCCAACAACCGTGCGCTGCAGACCCCGTCGGATGGCTCCTCATTCACGACGCATGACAGGTTCCGCGACGCAGACGTCACTCCTGCATCCGGCATCGCGCCCGATTGCGCAGTCGCTTACGCCTCGTGGCGCTACACGATCGTCGTCAATCAGTGCGGCAGCCCACTCCCCCTGCAAACTCTCCACCAGAGCGGCACGGCCAGCCACTGCCGCTGGGTAGAGGCGGGCGCCTCGGCCACCTTCCCCGGCTACGGCCTCGTCCGCGACGACGTGCTTGCCGTGAATCACTGCTGACGAAAGGCCGCTCTCGTCCCCCTGCCCCTCTCGCAGCAGAGTGGTGACCCGCTCACGCAATCAGTGCCTCTGTGGAGAGGATGGTTGGTCGGTAAACGAGGTGCGGTAGGCGCGTGGGCTGGTCGCCAGACGGGATGTGAAGTGCTGGCGCATGGTGACTTCACTGCCGAAACCGGACCGGCGGGCGACCTCGGGCATGGGAAGGTCGGTGCGCTCCAGGAGTTTCTGCGCCGTTGCGATGCGGTGGTCGACAAGCCAGCGCAGCGGGGTGGTTCCGGTGGCTGCCGCGAAGTGTCGGGCGAAGGAGCGGGGCGACATGCCGGCGCGGGCGGCAAGCGCGGCCACGGTCAACGGCTCGTCGAGATGGGCCAGGGCAAAGGCGCGTACCTCGGCCAGCGCGTCTGCGGCGCGGTCGGCGTGCGGTGTCGGATGTTCTATGAACTGAGCCTGGGTGCCGGTCCGGAAGGGTGCGGTGACCATGGAGCGGGCGACCGTTGCGGCTGCCTCCGCTCCGTGCGTGGCGCGCACCAGATGCAGGCACAGGTCGATGCCGGCGGCGGTTCCGGCGGCTGTCCACAGATTGCCGTCCTCGACGAACAGGGCGTCCCGCTCGACCAGCACCTGGGGGTGCCGGGCCTTCAGCAGGTCGGTCAGTGCCCAGTGGGTGAGCGCCCGGCGGCCGTCCAGCAAGCCCGCCTGGGCGAGTGTGAACGCTCCGCCGCACAGAGCGGCGATGGTGGTGCCCCGGGCATGGGCGCTGCGTAGCGCTGCGAGGACGGGCTCGGGTGCCGGCGTGCTGTGGTCGTCCAAGCCCGGTACGAGGATCAGCTCGGCGCGGGGCAGCCAGGCGAGGGTGCGGTCCGGCGTGAGGGCGAGCCCGCCGCGCATCGGTACCGGTTCGGGACCCACTGCTACGCGGCGCAGCTCGAACGCGGGGGCCCCGCGGTCGGTGCGGTCCGTACCCCACACCTCGGTGATCACCGAGACGTCGAAGGCCCGGATGCCGGGAAAGGCGATGAGGGCGATGCGGTGCGCCGGTGCGGGTCGGGTCATCCTGGCAGTAAACCATCGATCGCTGTCTTTTCTCCTCCTGGGGCAGGGCCCACCGGGACGGCAGGATCGTGGACATGGAGATCACACAGAACGCGGCGCTGGTAGTGGTGGACGTGCAGAAGGGCTTCGACGAGTCGGAGTTCTGGGGCCCGCGCAACAATCCGGCCGCCGACCAGAACATCGCCTCGTTGATCGCGGCCTGGCAGAGCACGGACCGGCCGGTCGTCTTCGTACGGCATGACTCGAACCAGCCCGGCTCGCCGCTGCGGCAGGGGTACGAGGGGAACGAGTTCAAGGACTACCTCGAGGAACGGCGCGGCAAGGGCGGCGGGCCGGAGCTGCTCGTCACCAAGTCCGTGAACTCGGCGTTCTACGGCACCCCGAACCTCGACGACTGGTTCAAGGAGGCGGGCATCACCCAGGTCGTACTCGCCGGCATCCAGACCAACATGTGCGTGGAGACCACCGCCCGCATGGGCGGCAACCTCGGCTACGACGTGCTGGTCGCCCTCGACGCCACCCACACCTTCGACCTGACCGGGCCGAACAGCTGGCATCTGACGGCCGACGAACTGGCCAGGGCGAGTGCCGTCTCGCTGCACGGCGGAGGCTTCGCCAAGGTGGTGACGACCGGCGAGCTGGTGACCGCCGTCCGCCCCTGAGACGCCGGACACTGGGCAGCTCCGCCGACGAGACTCCCTGCACAAGCGTCAGCGTGCGGCGGTCACGGCGTCTACGCAGGACAGCCTGCAGAGGCACCCGCACGTTGCGACCTGCGCAGATACCGCCCGTTCCGGCATGTGGCCCGATTCCTCACGGCTGGCCTCGAGGGGCTATTGTCCCCCGGTCACGGACGGCAATCGGACCGTCTGTCCAACCCGAGGGAACCGACATGACGGATCTGCAATCGCTGCGAGCAAGCCTCGCGTCAGGTGAGCACGAGTTCGCCGACACCCTTGCTTTCATCACTGCGCATTACGAGTACCAGCCGCAGGCCTTCCGCAACGGAGAACTGGAAAATGCGGCGGGTGAGAACGAGGGTTCCTGCAAAACGCTGGGTCTGGCCCTGCTGGAAGCGCTGAGCGACGAAGAGGCGCTGCTGGCATTCGGCGAGCACTACCGCAGCGTGCTGGCAACGCCGAACGGCACGGATCACAGCAACATCCGCAACCTCATGGCCCACGGCCTGGCAGGGGTGAGCTTCGCCGGGCCACCGCTGACCCGCAAGAGCTGAACGACGACGGCGCAGGCACCGGCACAGGCACGGGTACCGGCACCGGCAGCGGCAGCGGGGTGAGCCCGTTCGTCCTCGCCCGTCTCGAAATTCAGAGAAGGTTCAAGGGTTGACGCTACAACTTCTGCGGGACGCCCCTCTGTTCGGCTGAGCGGTGCCCAGGGCCTGTGCCCATACTGGAATGAGGGGAGGATCTTCGACATCTGAGCGCGAAAAAGTGCCGCCGAGGAGGCGAGCCGATATGACAGTGGAGCAGTTGTCGCAGGTCGACAAGGGTTTCCTGGAGCAGATGGAGGATGCCAGTCGGCGCTACGCAACCCGTACTGCGGAGCGTGACGGCCATCTGGAGGCGCTCGAGCAGCACGGCATCCTCTATGCCGACACCCAGGAGCGGGTCAACAAAAGGCTGAACCGTTTGGGCGTCGACTGGGCCATGGCCACGGCGATCGAGCGCACACCGGCGACGGCCACGACCGGTACGAGCCTGGATCTGGACCGCGAGCTGGTCAGCACCGACCTGCTGGTGCTCGAACGTTTCATGGGACGCAACGATCTCATCGGAATCGACTACCTCGAAGGCGGTTTCCTCGCCGCCCGCTCCGTCGGCCGAATAACCGTCCGGAGTCCCAGGTCGTCCCACCACGGCACCGGATTCATGGTGTCCCCTTCACTGCTGATGACGAACAACCACGTGTTGGGCTCGGCCGAGGAGGCGGCTGCCGGAGTCATCGAATTCAACTTCCAGGCGAGCGTGGAGGGGCGGCCGCACGTCCCTGTCGTGTTCCAGCTCGATCCGCAGAGCTTCTTCGTCACCCACCGTGACCTCGATTTCACCGTGGTCGCGGTCTCCGAACGCTCCCGAGACGGTCAGCCGCTGGCCTCCTTCGGGAGACTGCCGCTCAAAGAAGCTCAGGGCAAGGCCGTCATCGGCGAACTCGTCAACATCATCCAGCACCCCAACGGCGAGCCCAAGCAGCTCGCCCTCCGGGACAACCAGATCGTGGACCTGCTGGACGACTTCGTGCACTACTCAGCGGACACCGCGCGAGGCTCCTCGGGCGCTCCGGTCTTCAACGACCAGTGGGAGGTCGTGGCGCTGCACCACGCAGGTGCTCCCCGCAGGGACCGCGACGGCAACGTGCTGGCCGTCGACGGAACCCGTTGGCATCCGAGCATGGGAGAGCACCGGGTGGACTGGAAGGCCAATGAGGGCGTGCGGGTCAGCCGCATCCTCGGCGTGATCCAGCAGTTCCCGCTCTCCGGCGCTGCCGCGGCGCTCCGGACGGAGCTGTTCGCCGCCGGCTCGTCCCTGCACCCCGTGGAAATGTCACCGCCGACCGTCCTGACGGACCGGACGAATGGCAACGCGCCCCCGAACACGACGACGGACCGGGGCGGTGAGCGGCAGGCCACCGCAGGATCCGTCCGCTGGACCGTCCCGCTGCACATCAGCGTCAGCCTCGACGCCGACGCCCTGCAGCCCGGGGCCGAAGCACCTCGCGCGGCACCGGCACCGGAACCGGCACACCGTGCGACCACGACCGCCCCCTCGTATGCAGGGTCGCCGGCCGGGGTCGGCAGTATCGACGGTCAGTCGCCCGCCGAGCGGGACCTGGCAGCCGCCATGGTCAACCTCGCGGCCTTCAGCACCCGCCCCTACTACGACGAGGCCGCAGACCTGACGGCACGCGACGCCTACTATTCGGGCATTCACGCCGGTAACCCGACAGCCCTGCGCCTCGCGCTCACCCAGCGTCTGGAGTCCACGCACGAGCGCCGGCCGGCGTACAAGCCGATGCGTCTGCTCTACCCGTGGGTGGATCTGCACCCCGACGAGAAGCTCCACGGCATCTACTCGGACAACGGCTTCACCCCGGAGGAGCTCATAGAGGCCGACGCAGCGGTGGAGGCCGCCCGGATCGGACGCTGGCAGGAGTTCATGCTCCACGAGAGTGCGCCCGGCCGGGAGGCCATCGAAGCCGAGCTGGACCTCCTGGAGGCGTCGCTGCCCTTCAACTGCGAGCACGTCGTGCCCCAGTCCTGGTTCGCCAAGAAGGAGCCGATGCGCGGAGACCTGCACCATCTGTTCGCCTGCGAGTCCACGTGCAACAGTTTCCGCGGGAACATCCCCTACTTCGACTTCCCCGACTTCGACGAGGCCGTCCGGCACAGCTGCGGTCGTCGGGAGCCGGGGAAGTTCGAGCCTGCGGAGGGCAAGGGGCCGGTCGCCAGGGCAACGCTCTACTTCTTGCTCCGCTACCCCGGCAAGATCGGCGACGAGGCGCGCGAACTCCAGCGGGCCGGTCTGGAGCTGCTGCTGAACTGGCACAGGGACCATCCGGTGGGCCTGTACGAGCAGCACCGCAACGCGGCGATAGCCGAGATGCAGGGCAACCGCAATCCGCTGATAGACCACCCGGAGTGGGCTGAGCAGATCGACTTCGCAGGTGCGTGGCCCTGACCTCTTGACGATCCCGTCCCCCCGTCCATACGCTCGCGCCGGCTCCTGGAGGAGTCGGCGCGAGGGTATGGACGGGACTGCTGATCCGACGGGACCGCTGCCGCTCCCGGGATCCGGGTGCTAATCCTGGGATCCGGGCGGGGGCATGTCCACGCCGCCCCGGCAGCCGTCGAAGGACGCGTTGGTGCTGACCGCGTCGAAACCCATGGCGAATCGTGCGAAGGCCTCCCAGGCCCCGGTGCGGACGGCCGTGTACTCGGCACTGGTCAGTGCTCCGCCCTCCATCGCCTTCAGGGCGCCCAGGATCGCGTCGCGGGCGGCGAGGAACGACGGGTTGCGCGGGGTGAGTTTCATGCCGTCCACAACGGCCTGCCAGACCACCCGGTACCCCCGTTCCTTGCTGCCGAGTGCGGTCGTGGTCTTGCGGATCAGTTCCATGAGCGTGGCGCACCAGATCTCGCCGACATTGTGGACCTCGCGGTAGTTCAGGTCGGGGTTGCCGGGGACCTGGCCCCTGCGCAGGCCGATGTGCGCGAACGTGCCGGGGTACTGGCTGTCGTAGGGCCGGTTCCGGATACCGCGAGGGTCGTCGATCACCCAGTTGCCGAGGACCGTACGCTCCTGGGCTCGCGAGAAGTTGATGATGCTGAGCGCGAAGAAGTCACCCCAGCCCTCACCCATCGACCGCGACTGCTGTTCCCTCAAGCCGTTGGCGTCGGCCAGGCCACCGACGAGGCGGTTGCTCACCCCGTGGCAGAACTCGTGGTACACGACGTCCGCATCGAGCGCCGTGTGCCGGTTCGTGTCCTCGACCAGGCCCATGTTCATCTCGGCGGCCAGGCCGTCGGCGCGGGTGGCCATGGTCGCCGTGCCCTCTATCTCGACCGGACGCGCGAAGGCGTTGACCGGGTCCGCGCCCTTGCCGCGGCCCGTGACGTTCACCTTCTGGAAGTTGCCGAACTCCTCCGTGAAGCCGAGCATCATGAAGAAGTCGTGCATGTAGTTGCAGAAGTAGAAGATGCTCGTGACCAGATGTTCGGGACTGTTCGCCAACGGGTTGAAGACACCGCCGCCCGTGCCGACCTGGACCTCGAACGGCAGGTTGTTGCCCCCGAAGGCACGCACGTTGTTTCCCTGGGTCGCCACCGTCCCGTTGGTCGGGTTGGTCCAGGCGTCCGGGAAGCCCTCGGGCAGTCCGGCGGGCACCAGCGTCGGATAGTCGGTCAGCGGGGGCGGGAAGGTGACCTGGACGAGGGCTCCCTCGTTCGGGTTGTGCTTGAAAACGGTGCCGGCGACCACACGGTCGGTCGCGTCGTAGAAGTAGAGGATCTGCGGAGACTCGGCGTCTACGCCCTGTCCGGCGGCCTCCACGAAGGCGTGGTACTGGACGACCAGGTTCTTCCTCGAGAACGTGAAGAACCAGGTCAGCCGTACGTCCTTGCCCATGTAGAGGTACACGAGCCGGGCCGGAACGGCTTCCTCGAACGGGCCGTTGGAGAAGATCAGCGGCTGGTTGTTCCCGGGTTGGGCCGACAGGCACCGGAAGCCCTGGGATATGTCGAGGGCCGGAAGTTCGTCCGTCCCGAACGGCCCTTCGAGCGTGACCGCCTCGGCGGCCTTCGCCGCCGCCACGGCCAGGGCCGTTTCCGCGGAGACCACGGGCGTCACCGGGAGGTCGGCCGGTACGCTCGCCGTGTCACCGACGACCCGCTCGACCGTTCCGTCCTCCAGCAGCCACACCTTCGGCGCCATGCCCCACACCTCGATGCCGTTGAGCATCTGCTGAAGGCTCACGACGCGCATGCCCGCACTGGTCGCCGTCACCGAGGGGTCGGCCTGGAACTCCGCCGGCTCGTCGGCCGCGAACCCGATGGCCTCGGAGACGGAATCGACGTATTCCTTCGCACGGTGGATGTAGAAGCTGTCGGGTGTCGCTCCCGGTGCGGCCGAGCCTTGGCTTTCGAAGGCCGGGGCGCCGTCGGCCCTCAGCTCCCCCAAGTGCCCTGTGAACCGGTTCACCTTGTTGGGATCGGCGATGAGGGAATGGTGGACCTCTTCCGCCACCCGTTCCCGTGCGGTGTCGGCGAGGAAACCGTCGGAGCCGGCGACCTCTTCGAAACGGTCGTAGGTCATGTCGCGCTTGTCGATCAACGTGGTCATGCTCATCACCTGCTTCCTGCCATTGAGTTCTCAAAGGCCTGCGAGCGTGAGAGCCGCCACTGTGACGCCGCGAGCGATCTCCGTCGCGTACTCGGTATCGTGGTCCTGGTCGTCGAGGGTGTCGCCCGGCTTGTGGTACTGCCGCGTACCGGTCGCGGGCCCGCTCCCGTCGAAGAAGTTCTCGCAGACGGCTACGGCCGCCCAGCCGCGCTCGTGGAAGCTCGCATGGTCGCTCCGACCCGCGGCGGGGTCGTCGGCTCCGCTGAGCCGGTCGAGCGTGAGGCCGGACGAAACCGCCGAGGCGGCGCGTTCCACACAGTCGCCGAGCACTTCCGAGGCGTCCCCGACAGGCCCCGGCACCGCGGAGCCCGCGTGGATCTCCATCGTGCGTACGCCGTTCTGGCGGCCGGCGATCATGTCCATCTGGAAGACGCCGACGATGCGCTCCCCCGCCGAGGCGGCCGCGCGGGCGTACACCTTGCTGCCGACCAGCCCCTGTTCCTCGGCGTTGAACAGGACGAAGCGAACCGTGTGCGTCGGGGTCCGGCCGGCCGCGACGATCGCCGCCAGGCATTCGGCCGAGGCCAGGACCGCCGCGACGCCGCTCCCGTCGTCGTCAGCGCCGGGCGCGGGATCGACGGCGGGATCGTAGCGGCGCGGCAGCCCGTCGGCGTCGGTGAACTCGCCCTGGTCGGCGGTCGAATCCAGATGGGCCGTGATCAGGACGACCCCGTCCGACCCCGCGACGCGGTGCTCGGCCTCGACGTTCGCGATCCGGTGGCCCCGCCAGGTGAACCTGCCCAGCCGGACGGTCAGGCCGAGCGCGCGCAGGCGCCGGGCCAGCGCGTCGACCACGAGCGGATTGTCCCCGCTCGCCGCGTCACGGCTGCGCACCATCAGCGGGGTTCCCTCGACGAGCGGTTCGGCGCCCGAGACGCGGGAGACGTGCGCGCGCATCACCGCCGGGGTGACGGCCGCGCGCACCGCCTCGACGGTCTGCGCGGACGGCATCGCGGGGGCGAACCCGGCGACGAACCCCGTGGCCTGCGCCTCGCCCGGCCGGGACAGCAGGGCGGGGTCGGGCAGCATCCGTTCGGTGTGCCCGGGCTGGGCACCGGGGACGTGGATTCCTTCGACCGGGGCGTCGGCGGCCGCCGCGAGGTAGACACCGCCGGGTGCCGGACCGAGCGACACGACGGCCGCTCCGGAGGGGGCGAGCTCCCCCGCCACGAAGGCGAACGCGGCAGAGGCACGCATGCCCGCCTCCACCGCGCCCCGCTCCTCGGCGGTTGCGGCCGCGAACGCCTCCGGGGTGGCCACCGTGCGGTCGTCCCGCACCAGAAAGGCCACCGTCTCCTCCACCGGACCACGAACATCGGTGGTGAACCCTGCCTGTTCCAGCGCGCTCACGCCCAGCCCGGTCGCCATGGCGAGGACGAGCCGGTCGGAGGCGACGTGCACGGGGACGACCTCGGAGGTGTTCGCGACCGCCTCGAGATCGGCCAGGCCGCGGCCGTCCGGCAGGCCGATCCTCGTCCAGAGGACGGTGCGGCCCTCGACCGCGGCCCTGGCGAAGACCGGATGAGCCGCCGTACGCAGGCCTGCCGTGCGCGCCACGGCCCGCTCCTCGGGGTCCTCGCCCACGAAGACGCAGTCGTCCGCCGGCTCGCCGGCACTGCCGACCGCGCCGTCGAAGATGCCTCGGCTGGACTTCGCCCCCCAGTGCCTGAGCGCGGCGTCGGGGAAGCGGCCTTCGAAGGCCGCGTCGAGCGCAGCCTCCGCACGGGCCCGGTCGGCATCGGTGGGGCCGGGGTTGGAGATGATGCCCTTGCGCACCGACGCAAAGGAATCCAGTACTTCGATGACGCGTGGACGGGGGCGGAAGGTCAACGAGCCGTCGTCCTCGAACGTCACGTCGGCGAGCGTTGCCCCGATATCGAAGAGCAGCACGGACATCTCGGAGCCTTCCGAGAGATCATCGATCGTTGGTCTGACCGGCGTCCCGGGCCCCCGGGGATAGCGGGTCACAGCGCCCCGGAGCCCTGCCCCGCCCGCGCGTTGGCGTCAGGCTGCCCCGGCTGTGCGCGTCGCTGAGGCTTCCGGTACCTCCCATTTTCCCGGGGGCGGCGCGATATCGCATCCGGAGCCCGCCTGCGCCACCGACCCTGCGAGCGCCACCTGTTGCGAACAGGCAGCGGCCATCCGCTGGTGCCGGAGGCCCGGCTCAGGAGCGGGGTGAGGCCGTCGGCACGGGCGCGCGGTGCGCCGGTTCCCGTACCGGCACACGTGAACGCCGCAGGTGGCGGGCGGCCTGCCCGGCCCGGGTGGTCTTCAGCAGGGTGGCCGCAGGCCGTCGCCCCGTGGGATCGGGTGCCCGGAGGTGACGATCGCCGCCTCGGGGCGGGGCAGTGGAGTGCCGTCGGGGTGCAGCGGTGTCGCTGGTTCCCGGACCGTGCCCGCCCCTTCGGGGGCCAGGCCGTCATTCCGTACGCGCACCCGGTTCAGGGGTGGCGGGGTGAGCGTCTGCCGTTCCCGTACGAAGGCGACGAAGCTCTCGAAGTCGCGCTGGTGGCGGTACGGTTCCCGGAAGCCGGCCAGCGCGGCATAGCCGTCATGGCCGAGGAAGGTGTACGAGAGGGTGGCGAGCCGGTAACTGCGGGCCGGGTCGAGCGGCACTCCGTCCACGGTGATGTCCGCCATGGACACCCGGTACCCCACCGGGCCCAGCGCGTCGAAGCTGTATCGGACGTTGTGCGAGACCGCCAGCGGCGCGAACCGCAGCGATCCGTCCGGATCCCTCGTCCACTGTTGTTCGAGAACATCGTGCAGCTGCCGCCCGGTCACCCAGGCGCTGACGACCGGATCGCCGAACCCGACGGCCCGCCAGGCCCGGCCGAAGGTCACCGCCCCGGCCGCCGCCGTGTCCAGCGGCAAGTCCCCCGCGACGACCGCCTGCCCGGCCCGGGGTGCCATGGCCACCACGGCGAGCTGGGCGGGCACGTTGGCATGTACGTTGGCGTCGTTCTCGGGATCGGTGGCCCGGCCGCCCGCCCACAGGGCCCAGTCGGCCGCCAGGTCGCCCATGGTGCTCTCCCCGGCGCTGTTCCGCGTCCGGGTGAAGGACGCGGTCTGCCGCCCGATCCGCGTGCGGTCCCGCGCGGACGCCTGCCCGGCCCAGTAGTCGGCGACCTCCTTCAGCGCCGGGTCGGGCGCCACGTCCCGCGTGTTGGGGTGGTTCGTGGACACCGTCAGCTGCCGCACCACCGCGCCGGTGACGGGGTCCAGGCGCAGGCTGATCTCGTTGATGACCTGGCCGTAGCAGCCCGCCTCGACGAAGGGGCGGGGGCGGCCCTGCGGGTCGGGCACCATCATGTTGAACCGGGTGTGCCAGTGCCCCGTGACGATGGCGTCGATGGCGGGCGACACGCGCAGCGCCAAGTCGAGCGCGGGCCCGGAGGGATCCGTACCGCTGTTGAAGTCGGCACCCGCGACGGCCCCGTCGTGCATGGACAGCACGATCGCGTTCACTCCCTGGGCCCGCAGCTCGGCGGCGCAGGCGTTGGCCGTCTCCAGCTCGTCGAGGGTGGCCAGGCCCGGCTGGTAGGAGCCGGGGAAGAGTTCGGCGCCCACGGCGGTGAGGTGGATGAACCCGACGGGCAGGCGCCGGCCGCCGGGAGCCGCCACCCATTCGATGTGGTACGGCGGCAGTACGGGCCGCCGGTCGGTGGTCCGCACCACATTGGCGCTGTAGTAGCGGAAGTCGGCACCGTGGAAGGGGTTGCCGCTGGAGTCGGTGAAGGCGGTGTCGCGACCCGCGACGGGGAAGGGTACGCCCTGTTCCATGTGGCGCTGGAGCATGGCGGGGGACTTGTCGAACTCGTGGTTCCCCGCGGTCGCGAAGTCCAGGCCCATGCGGTTCAGCGCCTCGATCGTCGGCTCGTCGGCGAAGGCGGCAGCGTCGAACTCCCAGCCGGCGAAGGCGTCGCCCTGGGTGAAGAACAGGGAATTGGCCCGCCCGGCGCGCAGCCGCGCCAGATGCGCCGCCATGTACGCGACGCCGCCGACGGTGTAGCTCAGCCCGCCGTTGCCCGTGATCACGGCGTTGGAGCCGGGCGCGCCCTGGAGGTAACCGTGCAGGTCGGTGATGCTCAGCAGTTGCACGTCGACGTACTCGTCGGCGCTCGCCGCGTCGCGGGCGGCGACTTCGGCGTGGGCGGGCACCCCGGTGGCGAACGTCGCCGCCCAGGCTCCCGCGGCGGTGAGGAACTCCCGCCTTCCGACCCCGGTCTCTCGCGTACTCCGGCTCTGCGGCACGGACATGGAGCGCCTGATCACAGCCGCCCATGCTCCCGGCCGTAGACCCTGGTGTCACGCGGACGTGCCGCACCGCATGAGTGACACCAGTAGCAGTGAATACCGGTGGCCGTATTCCGGCATCGCTGTCACTGGCGCTGGACACCGGTGTGCAGGCAGGGCACTGCGCCGCTGTGCAGGGCACTGCGCCGCGCGGCGCGTCTCACGTCGCCGACGGCCGCGGCTGCTCCGGCGGAACCGAGCTCTCGGCATCCGCCATCCACTGGTCCAGGTCGGCTTGGGTGAACTCCGTCCACGGGGGGACCTCGGGGAGCTGGCGGAGGAGGTCGTAGGCTTCGGGGATCTGGGGGCCGCGGAGGACCGGGCAGTGGCAGCCGGCGATGACCTCGGCGTTCAGATGCTGGAAGTCGGTGACTACCGTCCCGAACTTCTGCGCGTCCAGCAGGGCGACCCAAGGGGAGACCAGCCTTCCGCCGAAGAACTGGCCGTCGCGGAATTCGTCCGGGGACAGCGCTGCCGTTTCGGGCATGGGGGTCGGCACGTTCGTGGCGAAGGTGTCGACGGCCCACAGGACGTTGGTCTTCGGGTCGAAGAGGGCGCGGGTCGTGGGGTTGTCGTACAGGGGCGGTCGTTTGGCGACCAGGGTCCGGTCGCCCACGTCGATCGTGTCGCCGTCGATCATGAAGCGGCACCGGTTGATGGGGGTCTCCCACTCCTCCGCCATGCGGCCGAGGGAGAACCACGTCGTCAGCAGGGTCGCGTTCGGGCATTGGGCGAGGACCGCCAGGAGGTTGCCGGCGTGGTCGCGGTCGTCGTGGGTGAGGAAGATCCACCGTACGTCCAGAGGATCCACGACGGACCAGGCCGCCTCCAGCCACTGGGCACGTACGGCGGGTGCCCCGGTGTCCACGAGGACCGGCTCTGCTCCCCGGATCACCATCGAGTTCATCGGAAAGTGGCCGACCGGCGCGGCCTCAAGAGCCCACGGGATGACGAACGTCTCCTCGGCGATCTTGTACGGCTGCAGAAGGTTGAACGTATCCATGGCTGTCATCGCTGCTCTCCCTAGGACGGAGTCGCCGCAGCCTCCATGAATCCAGTGCAGCCCCCTGCCGGGCTGTCGTCAACCGTGGATACGCGGGGGTCGGCTCCAGTGAGCGCCGTGCGGTGGGTGGCGCCGCCGCGGCCGGCAGACGACGGCGCGAGAGGCGGGCCTCGGCCGTCCGCCGGGCAGGGTCCGCGGCGGCAACGAATAATGGATGTCGTGGAATCGCCTCGCAGCGACAAGAAGCCCGGCCCCACGTTCTGGCCGTTCGGCTCACGCACCGCGGTGCTCCTGGCTCCCCTCCTGCTCGTCGTCCTCGCAGTGGCCTGGGGTACCGCACGAACGGCTCTGGGCCTGGAAGCCGTGTCGCCCGGCTGGGTACTGGCCGCCATCGTGGGTCTCAGCCTCCTGCCGCTCCTGCTGCTCGTCCTGAGCGACGTGGCGTCGAGCGGAGGATCGGTCGAAATCGGCAGCGTCAAGATCGCGCTCACCGCGGCTGCACGTTCCCATCCCGGCCTGACGGTCCCACGGAACGTGACGCAGCAGACAGGCGCATCGGCCGCCGACAGCGGTGCCGTCGAGATCATGGTTTCGCTGCGCAGCCTGCGCAACTCCGAGGTGGTGGTCGTCAACCTGGAGGACGGCCACGCATGGTGGGAGACCCGCCTGCTCATCCTGTGCGCGGGAGCAGCGAGACTCGGCAACCCCGCGGTCGTGGTCTTCACAGCCCAGCAGCAGGGCCGGGCCGGCCAGTTCATCGGCTGGGCCCGCGCGGCCCACCTACGTGACCGCCTTCTGGAGGCCGAACCCTCCCTGCGCAAGGTCTATCTGCAGGCGTCCGGACTCGCCACGGCAGCCCGCCTCGCCGAGACCGCCGCTCCGGGACAGCCCCAGCCGCCGTCGGTCTCGACGCTCGTCAACGAACTCGGCCTGAACAACCTGCGCTACCTCACCCACCCCATGCCGCGCGAGGAGCTCAACCTGCTGCTGGAGGAGCAACTGCTCACCAACCTGCTCGCTCCGTACGAAAACCTGCCCGCCGAGATCGACGTCCCGCGCCTGGAGCAGCTCTTCCTGCCCGTCCTGCACACCCACGCGCTGGAACGCACCGAGAACGACGCCGAATGGCTCCGTGCGGCGCTCTCGGACGAGGGCGACTACGTCGCCTTCACCGACTCGGGTCGCTACGCGGGCATCATGTCCGGCCCCGCCGTCGCCCGTGCCGCCCTGCTCGCCCTCCTTCCGACCTGACCCTGACCCCCCGCGCAGGCTCGCATAGCCGGCATCCTCAGGTCCTCTCGTATGCGTCAGGTCATCTCGTATGCGTCAGGTCAACTCGTATGCGTCAGGTCTTCTCGTATTCGTCGTGGCGGCGCAGCCAGTGCTCCTCCTCACCCTCCTCGTGGCGGCCCAGCGGTGCCCGGTCGAGGAGGCCGTAGTAGGCCATGGCGGGCTCGAGGCCGCGCGCGGTGGTGACGTACGTCCGGTAGACGGTGCCGTCCGACAGCACGTAGCAGCTCAACCCGGGTGCCTCGGTGACGTACCCGAGCACGTCCGTGCCGCACGCCCGCGCCATCTGGCTCACGGTCGGCGGAACCCCGCCCTCCAGGAACGGTCGCAGCTCCTCCTCCGTGTACGTGAAGCCGAGGTCGCGGTGGAAGTCGCCGCCGCCGGCGCAGACCCAGTCGAAGCTCCAGCCCATGCGCTCCCGGTAGGCGAGGAGCTTGTCGAGCGGCGCCCGTGAGGAACAGATCAGCGTCACGTCGCGGGCCTTGAGGTGGACCGCGTTGGGATCGAGGGTGTCCGCGATCGAGGAGCAGACCGGGCATCCGGCCTCGTACGCCGGCCCGAACATGAAGTGGTAGACGAGCAGCTGCGAGCGCCCGCCGAAGAGGTCCGCGAGCGACTTGGTCCCCTCCTCGGTCACGAACCGGTAGTCCTTCTCGACCCGCACCCGGGGAAGCTCCCTGCGCTTTCGCGCGAGCGCGTCCCCGCGCCTGGTCAGTTCCTTCTCCTCCACGAGCAGCTCCGCTCGCGCTGCTTCGAATTCCTCCTGTGTGCCGACTCTGTGCTCGGCCATTGCCTTTCCCTCCTGTGCGGGAGCAGAACGCCGCATCGCGGCGGGCATCGCCCTCAGCGGCTGCCGTCAGGTCCCGCACGGGCGTACCCGTCGCCCTACGTCCACCGTAAGCGCGCGGCGGTGGACCTTCGCGACCAGCAGAGGGCCGGCGGCGGGCTGGTGGCGGGCTGGTGGCGGGCCGGCGGCCCGCCTCCCGGGTTTTGGACTTTCCGGTTCTGTGATCTGCTGGACATGTGGTCGGACCCGTCTCGGCCGTCCACGGTTGCACCACGCGACCGGTGCGGTACGGGTGGCCGAGGCAACCAGGGCAGCTCGCGTCCTTGGGAGGTTTCCCATGTCGCACCTCCGCCTGGCCCCGCCGGCACCCACGCGGCCCGGAGTCCTCCTGCCCGCACGTGACCTGGCGGTCGCCTGGTTCCTGATGGTGCTGCTGGCCGCCCTGGCGTGGGTGCTCACCATCGGCCAGTCCCGCCACATGGGCATGGAGCCCGGCACCATGGGCCTGTCGCTCCCCCTCTTCCTGCTGCTGTGGGTGGTCATGATGGCGGCGATGATGCTGCCGTCCGTCGCACCTGTGGCCATCACCTGGGTGCGCGGGATCAACCGCCGTTCGGCCGGCCACGCCCGCGCACTGCGGATCGCCGCATTCGTCAGCGGCTATCTCCTCGCCTGGACGACCTTCGGGCTGCTCGCGTACGGCGCCCTGGCCGCGACCGGCCACCTCGTGAACCGTGACCCCGGGACAGGGCGCTGGATCGGCGCCGCCGCCTTCCTGCTCGCGGCGGCCCAGCAGTTCGGGCCGCTGAAGCGGGTCTGCCTGCGGCACTGCCGCAACCCGATGTTCCAGCTCCTCCAGTACTCGCGCTACCGGCCCTGGGCCAAGGACCTGCGGGTCGGGTTGCATCACGGGCTCTACTGCGTCGGATGCTGCTGGGGCCTGATGATCGTCCTGATCCCGCTCGGCGTCATGAACGTCGCCGCGATGGCCGCACTGGCGGCAGTGATCTTCCTGGAAAAGCTCTGGCGGCAGGGGCCATGGCTCGCCTGGGCCGTCGGCCTCGCGTTTCTCGTCCTGGCCGTGCTCGCCCCCTTCCACGACTGGCTGCTCCCCGGACTGGATGCATCCGGTCCAGCCATGCACCAGATGACGGGGTGGACGGGATGAGCGGTCCCTGCACACGCCGAAGGAGGCGGCCTGTGGGGCGGCCGCTTTCCCGCGTTCCCACGAGCCCGGTTGTTGCGCGGTTCCAAGGGTCCCCGCTGTTGCGCGCCTGACTCAACCCCGTCCGGTGGGCGCGCCCTCGAGCTGTTCGCTGGAGAAGGCGTAGTCGGATACCTCTCCATACGCACCGTCGAACGACAGGCCGAAGGCATTCGAACTGCCGCTGGTCCGGCCCAGCGTGAACTCCGGAGCGAACCCGAACATCGCGTTCTTCATCGTCGTAGGCCCTCCATCGGGCCCCCTGAGAGGCTCGAATGCGAGCTCGGTCCTCCCACCGACGCTCAGCCGAGGCCTCTCTCCGTCGGAGAGGGATACGCTCGCCCGCTCCACGCCCAGATTCTCACCGTAGAACTGCGAGAGCTCGCCGAACGCCCCGCCCTCGCTTCCGGACACGATGCGTGCCACGGCGTCCGTCTGTTCGTCGGTGGCTCCCTCGTCGATGACCAGGCCGACCTTCCAGTTGCCGGAGGTCAGGTTGGAGGGGAAATGGTTGTAGAGGACGAAATCCACCCCGGACAGGTTCACATCGTCCAAGCGCCCTTCTTCCACGTGAAAGGCGGCGCACCCAAGGCATTCCTCACGGCCCTGCGGGTCGTGCGGCATCGCATCGACAGCGCAGCCGCACACCACTGCACACGAGCAACCGGCCAGGTAGTTGCCAGAAATACTCCATGTCATGACGGCTCCCGATCGCTTGGCAATTGCCGTCGCCCTACATCGGGACGACGCAGGCATCCGGATCGACGGGTGGGGAGCGCGCGGCCGGCGGAGCGAACACAGTGGAGAACAGAGACGCGCCACACCAGCCCCTGCCCCTGCCCCTGCCCCTGCCCCTGCCCCCGGCAACGGCGGTACGAGAAGTCCCGCTGCCCTGCTGTGCGACGCAAGTCTCCATGGCCAACCGACTCCACGGGCAGATGTTCGGCCCCCGGGAGTTCATCTCCATTCCAGGCTAGACGTGCCCCCAAGGGGTGTACAGATCATCGCCACACTCTTTGACCGGTGCCCGACCCGGTGGGCGCGCGGGCGGGCAACCCGGCTTTTGCCCACATGCCGACGGGAGGAGAATTGATGACGACGAGCGCCCGCCGAGCATCCGTCTGACGTCCGGGGCCGGGGCCTGATCGGCCAGGTACGTCCTGCCCGCGCGAGCCATCAGGAGGCGACGAGATGACCGAGACGACAGCGACTGTGCCGAGATGGCATGCGGTCGGTGACTGGTTCGACACGTGCAGGTGCAATGTTCCCTGCCCCTGTTCGTTCGCCCAGCTGCCCACATTTGGCGAATGCAACGGTGTCCTGGCCTGGCACATACGCGAGGGCAACTACGGGGAGGTAAGGCTGGACGGCCTGAACGTGCTGATGCTCGGCTCCTTCGTCGGCAACGTGTGGGCCGAGCACACCGACACCTACGCGGCGATATTCCTCGACGAGCGCGCCGACGACGCCCAGCGCGGAGCCCTGCAGATGATCTTCGGCGGCCAGGCCGGAAGCTGGCCCGCCGAGATGGTGACCATGATGGACGCCGAGATGCGGGGCATGGACTTCGCCCCCATCGAGATCGAGGTCGACGAAGAGCTCGGCGGGTGGCGAGCCACGGTCCCCGGCCGAGTCGAGGCGAGCGCCGAGGCGCTCACCGGACCGACGACACCAGAGGGTGCACGCGTGCAGTCGACCGGCCTGCCGGGCTGCGAAACTGGGCCGGGACAGGTCGCGACCTGGGGCCGCTCCACGGCAGACCGCGCCGACGCATTCGGCTTCCACTGGAACCGGAAAGGCCAGTCCAGCAAGCACATCACCTTCGACTGGACGGGCCCCGACTGAGAGGCCGTCTCGGCTCGCGTGGCGGGTTTCGCGAGCTCGTAGCAGGGTCAGGGCGGGGGCGGCGGCCATGGCCGGGCCTCGGCTCTGCCGGTCGTTGCGGACCATGGACGGGCCCTCGACGCCACCGGCCACCTGCCGTGGTGGCCGGAACCTCTCATGCCGACACGAAGCCTGTTCGCCGTCATGGTCCACGTCCCCGGCGAGTCCATCCGGCATGCCGGGCACGCCCATATCCTGCGCGAGGGTCTCGACGGCCGCACCGGGTTGCGCCCCGAACACGAGGAGCAGATCGACGAGGAAGCCCGTGCAGCCTACTGCGCGAAGATCGAGCAGGCCGCCAGGTCGGCCGCATCAGCCGGCCGGTGAAACCGTGCAGCAGCGCGGCGGAGCCGACCGGTTCCGCAGCGGTCCCATGTGTGGCGGGAGACGCCGGGGCGCTGCAATCCGCTGAGGACGACCATGCCTTCGGGTTGGACGTCAGAACGTAGGCTGCTGTCGGAGCAAGGGGGAGACCATGACTGACGACGGCAAGACGACCGTGCCCGTGTGGACGCTGGCGACCGCAGAGGTCCGAGTGCCAGGACTGACGGCGGGCGAGTCGATGACGGCTGAGCGCCTGGCCGAACTGCGCGGAGTACTGGCCGTTCTGGCCGACGAGCCGATCGTCACACTTGAGGTGCATCCCCTGCCCGACGCGATCGACCGCCGCCGTGGCCTCCCGCTCGACGCCGCGAGTCCCCTGGCGCAGCACCTGTCACAGTTCGTCACGCAATCGGCGCGAAGTTCCCTCACGGTGGCCAGAGCGACCGCTTCCGGCGAGGGTCTGTATCGCATGGTGGTTCCGGCGAAGGTCGCCGCCCAGTTCGGGCAGGGCGTCGTTCGCCCGATGGTGCCGAAGGGGGCGGCTGGGGGCATTTACGGTGAGCTCGTGAACTCGACGGGCAGGATCGCCTCCAAAGCGAGGTTCGTGCCGGTCGGAGGAGTTGCAGCGGCGGGCACGGTCGGCGGGGCCGGTGCGACCGCCGGTGCCGCGGCCGCCGGCGGCACCGCGCTCACCGTGGCCGCTCCGCTCGTGCTCATGGCCGTGGCGGTGGGGGTGAGCGCGCACGCCGACCGCAAGCGCCAGCAGGCCATCGAACACATCACGAAACTGCTGGAGCGACTTCAGGAGGACAAACTCGAGGACGAGCACAGCGAACTCGACGGCTGCCGGGACGCCATCGACAAAGCAACTGCCGTTCTGCTCGACCAGGGCAGGCTCGGTGTCTCGCTGGGACTCGATTCGGCGGTGCATGCCATCAACACGGCGCTGGGCAAAGCCGACCGCCGCCTTGCCCGATGGCAGAGCGCGCTCGACGGACTGCCCGAGGGCGAGGCCGTCGAACTCGGCACGTTGACCAGGTCGTTCCCCGGCGTCGACGACCATGGCGGCACGTTCCGCGCCCACCTCGAACTCGCTTCCCTGGCGATCGCGCTGAAGCGGCGGGTGGTTGTCCTCCAGGCCGTCGAGCACGCCCAGGGCGACTCCGGCAATCCGTTCGAGAACTTCACCCGCGCACTCAAGCGCGATCAGCAGCGCCTCGACGAACTGGAGTCGAGCATCGCCGGTGTCCTGGTACGCCTGTCGGCACTGGAGCTGGCACGCCCGAGCGGCTTGCGGCCCGTCTTCACGACCGGTGAAGTCGATCGCCTCATGAGCGCGGCACACCGGATCCACAAGTTGGGTGACGGCGTCACGGTCAACAGCGGACCGACGGACCTGGCGATTGAGATGGCCCGCGACAAGGACGGCTCGGTGGTCGTGTTCCCTGCGCTGCCCGCGTAGGCCAGGAGGGCGCAGGTCGTAGGCGCGCAGCACCGACCGGGCCGCGGGATCGGGTCGCTCGCCCCCCACACACTCTGGACCTGCTGCGCGGGATGAGTCCTGACTGTGCGGGGTCGCCTAGGCTTCGACGTAGGCCACGATCGTGATCGTCCGCAGGGCGGTCACGTAGTAGATCACCCGTACGCCGTCGATCTCGTCCACGTAGTCACGCAGCGGAGTGCCGGGCACCCCGGTGCCAAGCCGCGGGTTGACGCTGATAGCCACGATGGCGCGGTCCAGGCGGTGTGTCTCGTTCGCGGTGAGTTTTGCGAGCTGAGTGAGCGCGGGCTCCACCATGACCACGTGCGAGCGGCGCTCGGAGTGGTCAGGCGACACGGGGCTGCCCGTCGAGGTGCTCGTCGAGACGCTGAGGTCGGGGCACGAGCGCAGTGGCCGACTGCTCGCTCATCCGCGGCTCCTGGGGGTGTCATTCGGCGTGTCCCCCCACGGTATGCCTTCAAGGGGGTGTCAGCGGTCTGTTTCCTTACGGAGCTCACGCAGCATCTCCCGCTCTTCAGGAGTACCGCGTGACGCTTCACGCTTTCCCGTTCCCATGGCCTCCTGCGCCGCGTCCTTGACCTTGTGTGCCACGTCCTGGATCCGGCTCTTGCTGTCGCGCTGAGCCGCTTCACGCAGCCGCTCCTCCTCGGGTGTCATATCGCTCTCGCCGGTCACACGCTCCAGTGGTGACTTGTCGGCTCCTCGTTCCCGTGGGTCGGGCATGACTCCGCTCCCTTGCCTTGGTCGGACGTGCTGGGACTTGGCACCTGTCCCCTTCTCGGCTCTTCAACCCTCGGGAGACAGCCAGACAGCCAGACAGCCAGACAGGCAGACAGGGACGGCGAAAGGCGAGAAAAGGGGGGAATCGTGTGCCTGGCAGACGTCCGAATGGCGCAGGGCATGGCGCCTTCGGCGCAAGGGCGGCCGACACGCTGAGGGGAGCGGAACCACGTTCTGTGCGCGTCGCGCGCTTCACTGGGTGGCCAGCCACCTCACAGAGAAAGGCACCCCATGGGACACGGCGGTGACGTGATCGCAGAATTGATGACCGACCACGAGGAGGTCGAGGAACTTTTCGCGAACATCGAGGAGATTCCCTCGGGCGATGCCCGTAGAAAGATGTACGCCGACCAGGTCACCATGGAATTGGTCCGGCATTCGGTAGCCGAGGAGGCATACCTGTACCCCGCCGTACGCGAGCACGTTCCGGACGGCGACAGCCTGGCCGACAGGGAACTGGAAGATCACGCTTCGGCGGAACGCATCATGAAGGAACTGGAGGGATGCAATGCCGATGATCCCCGGTTCGACGAGCTCGTCATGAAGCTGATGACGGAGATCCGCAGCCACGTGAACGACGAGGAGAACAATCTGTTTCCTCGCCTGCGGCAGGCATGCTCCACGGAGATGCTGGAGAAGCTCGGCGACAAAGTGCGCCAGGCCAAGAAGACGGCGCCCACGCGTCCGCACCCGTCCGCCCCCGACAAGCCGCCCGCCAACAAGCTTCTGGCGCCGGGGGTCGGGCTCGTCGACCGCCTGCGTGACGCGATGAGCGGACGAGGCAAAGAACCTTCCTGACAGTCGGCGCCTCCGCCTCCGTCTTCACCCGGCCGGCCGACGGCACCTGCGGGGGCAGGGCGCCCGGAGCAGCGAGGAACCGGGAGCCCACTCCGGCTCGGAGAGTCAGGCGCGGGAGCGCGTCGTGCCCGGCACGGCAAGCGCCCGAGAGGGTTACCACCAGGCCGGCACCGGTAGTGGAGAGCCCCTGACCGGTGTCGAGGCCGCACCCGACGAGGAAGCAAAGGATTCCTCGGAAACCGACTCCGACTCCGACTCCGGGAGCCGGTGAGAGGGGAAGGGCCGTGGCAGTCACCCGCGCACAGGTCCGCGCCCTCCTCGATCAATCCGGTGAGAACCACTCCCTCGTGCTCTTGGAGGGTCGTACGGAGGTCGTCCCCTCGGACCGACTGGCATCGGAGCCGTACGCAGGGGCCGTGGAGATCGCCTCCGGCCGTGATCTGGCCGCGGGGCTGCCGACCGGCACACCGACCGAGCAGGACATCGACGCCTTGGCTTCGCGGCTGGACAGCGCGATCACGAACCTCGGCGCATGATCACCGGCTGATCACCGCATCCCTCGGCCGCGACCCTGACGGCATGGCGAAAGGAGCGCCTGATGAGCGAGAACCAGATGGCGGACGACGCCTACCAACCCACGGGCACCAATGAGGAGCAAGAGGACGCGGCGCCCCTGGACCTCCAGAACGCCCTGGACGAGCGCACCTACGACGACATGCTGGACGAGGGTTACTCCCCTCCGGAGAAGCCGTTGGGCGTCACCAAATACGGCACGACGGCGCAGGAGCAGCAGGCCGGCGAAACCCTGGACGAAAGGCTGTCCCAGGAGGTACCGGACGTGACGGAGCCCGAAGGGGACGGCCTGGGGGACCTGCCCGGCGGGCAGGGAGAACTGATCGACACGGAGGTGGGATCCGACCGCGCCGGGCGACTGCGCGCGCCGGACGAGGGCGCACGTACCGACACCACCAAGGAACTGATCGCCACGGACGAGGGCATCGATGGGGGTGCGGCGAGCGCCGAGGAAGCGGCCATGCACGTCGTCGAGGACGAGGAACCGGACTCGACTACCTGACCGGCGCCCGGGCCGACCGTCGGCGCCTGACGCCCTGGCCGGCTGTCCACGCAGGGGCAAGGGGCCGCATGACCGATCGACTGCCCCCACCGGCCTCCCGTGGCCCCCGAGGCCGTGGACCGGATGGTTGCGGCGCCTGCAACGCGCTGCTTGTGCCTGCGGGCGGCGAAGTCACTCGTCCTGCGACTGGCCGCCCTGTTGCTGAGAGGTCCGCGGCGTGGTGTCGATCTGGTCGAGGGTGAAGAGGGCCCCGTCCGGATCTCGGAGGGTGGCCTGGTCGGCGGGGTGCCGGGTCGGGTCGCTCAGAGCAATTGCCCCGAGACCGAGAGCGGTGGCGCGGGCCCGCTCAAGGTCGGGCACCTTGAAATGAACGAGCCAGCGGGGACGTTCGTGGGACTTGCGCCCCGCCGCTTCCACCGGCCCGCTGTTCAAGCGGGCGACCGGCTCGCCTCCCGCACGCAAGACCACCTGGTCAGCCTCGTAGGAAGTGTCGCAACAGCCCGGTTGGCCCTGGCCCCAGCCCAGAACTCCGCCGTAGAAGAGAGCGGCGTCCAAGGCGTCGGGGGTGAGCAGCTCCAGCCAGGCCGGCGCCCGTTCCCAGCCGACGCTCCACCCCGCCAGGACGGGCCCTTCCCACAGTCCGAAGCCCGCTCCGTGCCGGTCGGCCACCAGGGCCGCCCTGCCTCGCAGCGGGTAGGAGATGGGGCCGACACCGACCGTGCCGCCGCGCTCGCGGACCCGCGCCACCGCCCCGTCCGCGTCATCCACTGAGAAATACGCCGTCCAGGCCACCGGCACCGCCAGCTCGCCCGCCACCGCCGCGATACCGGCCACCGGGACGCCGTCACGCTCGGCAACCGAAAAATCCTCTCCGAGACCGCCGGCCCGGAACGTCCAGCCCAAGACCGCGCCGTAGAAGCGCTCCGATGCAGCCAAATCCCGGGCCGCCAGGCTCAGCCAGCACGGTGCCCCGCGAAATTCCGACGTCACCAACATCAGAGGGCTCCCGACCGTTCAAAGGTTCCACATGATCGCGTCAGCCAGGCGAACAGGTCCGGACGTCACGATCGACCTCCTCTTCTGGCTGCTCCTGCCCGTTTCGCCCAGGCCAACACCATCGCTGGGCCGAGAGGGCAGCCGCCGCTCGAGGGGAATGCGTTCGCGATCAACCGCCCCGCCACTCGGTGGTGCGGCCCGGCCCTTCGGCTGTGCCGGGCCGCACCCATGGGTTACAGAGCTCGGCTCAGGCGATCGGTGAGCAGCCGGGTGAAGCGGGCCGGGTCGGGCAGGTCGCCGCCTTCGGCGAGCAGGGCGCTGCCGTACACCAGCTCGGCGATCTCCGCCAGCGCAGGATCGTCGGCGTTCGCCTCGTGTGTCGTGCGCAGGGCGGTGATCAGCGGATGGGCGGGATTGAGTTCCAGGGTCCGCTTGATGGCCGGCAGTTGCTGTCCGGTCGCCCTGTACATCTTTTCCAGGGTCGGCGTCATGTCGTGGGCGTCGCCGACGATGCATGCGGCCGAGGTGGTCAGTCGCGACGACAGCCGGACCTGCTTGACGTGATCGGACAGGGTGGAGGTCAGCCACGTCAACAGGGCGGCGTGGTCCTGCTGGCGCTTGGCCTGCTCGGTGTCGGCGTCCTGGTCACCTTCGGCCGGCTCGTCGAGGTCGACCTGGCCCTTGGCGATGGACTGCAGTCGGTGGCCGTCGAAGGCCTGGACCCGTTCGACCCAGACCTCGTCGATGGGGTCGGTGAGGATGAGGACCTCGTAGCCCTTGGCGGCGAAGGCCTCCATGTGGGGCGAGTTCTCCACCATCGCGCGGGACTCGCCGGTCAGGTAGTAGATGGCGTCCTGACCGTCCTTCATGCGCTCGACGTACTCGCGCAGGGTGGTGGTCTTCTCCGGGTCGTGCGTGGAGGCGGCCGAGACCAGCTCGAGCAGCACGTCGGTGTTGTCGGTGTCCTCGAGCAGGCCTTCCTTCAGCACCCTTCCGAACTGCGCCCAGAACTTCGTGTAGCGCTCGCCGTCGCCCGCCTGCATGTCCTTGATCGCACCGAGGACCTTCTTGACCAGGCGGCGGCGCACGCCGCGGATCTGGCGGTCGTGCTGGAGGTTCTCGCGGGAGATGCTCAGTGACAGGTCGTGGGCGTCGACGACGCCCTTGACGAAGCGCAGGTAGTTCGGCATCAGCGCTTCGCAGTCATCCATGATGAAGACGCGCTTGACGTACAACTGCACGCCGCGGGGCGTCTCGCGGGAGAACAGGTCGAACGGCGCCTGGGAGGGGACGAACAGCAGCGCCTCGTACTCGAAGGTTCCTTCGGCGCGCATGTGGATGGTGGCCGCCGGGTCGAGCCAGTCGTGGCTGATCTGCTGGTAGAACTCGTTGTACTCGGCCTGGGTCACCTCGGCGCGCGGTCGGGCCCACAGCGCCTTCATCGAGTTGAGGGTGTCGACGCCGGCGGTGGTGGAGCCGTCGGTGCCGTCGGTGTCGGCACGTTCTGCGGCCATCCGGATCGGCCAGCGGATGAAGTCGGAGTACTGCTTGACGATCTGGCGGATCTTCCACTCGGACAGGTAGTCGGCGAGCCCGTCCTCGCTGTCGGCGGGCTTGAGGTGCAGGGTGACCGAGGTTCCCACGGGAAGGCCGTCAACGGACCGGAGGGTGTAGGCGCCCTCGCCGTCGGACTCCCACTGGGTGCCGGAGTCGGTGCCGGCCCGCCGGGTTCGCAGCGTGACCTTGTCGGCAACCATGAATGCGGAGTAGAAGCCGACGCCGAACTGCCCGATCAGGGTCTGGGCCGTGGCGGCGTCCTGCGATTCCTTGATCTTCTCGAGCAGGCCGGCGGTGCCGGATTTGGCGATCGTGCCGATCAGCTCCACGAGATCGTCCCGGCTCATACCGATGCCGTTGTCACGGACGGTCAGCGTGCGGGCCGCCTTGTCGACCTCCAACGTGATGTGGAGGTCGGTGGTGTCGACCTCCAGACCGGGGTCGGTCAGCGACTGCAGCCGCAGCTTGTCCAGTGCGTCGGAGGCGTTGGAGATCAGCTCCCGCAGGAAGATGTCTTTGTTCGAGTAGATCGAGTGAATCACCAGCCGGAGCAACTGGCGGGTTTCGGCTTGGAACTCCAGCGTCTCGACGCTGCTACTCACTGTGGGGCTCCCTTCCTGGCGGAAACAGAGTGAACGGATGGGACTCGGGCCGAGACGGATCATCTCCGACGTCGGCGTACTTCGCGGTCAGCTGTGCGCGTGTGACCCGCGAGGGGTTTCAGGCCGCGACAGGCGTGTTGCGCGGGCCGGTGGGTGAAGCCGGGCGAAGGTGCGCTGACGCCCCGCGCGCGCCACATGGTTTCGATCGTTTCGATCGGGCAGCCTTCCCATCCCACGAGCTGCTCACCCACCTTCGGAGCAGGAGAGGCGGGCGGGAAGCCGCGGCGCCGGCGGGGAACGTTGCCGTGTCCGGCGTCATGGCGCTGGACGACGCCGGCTGGCCGGTCGGGGTCATGGAGCACCTCCGAGGGGTCATCAGGGAGACGACTTCCTTGGTGTCGTCGAACGGATGACATGATAAACGGGTTCCGTGAGGGCATGCCAGCAGCCTCCGCCGGTCGGGCCGGCGGAGTGCCCGCTTGAGGTACGGCAGCAAACCGGCCGCGCTCAGCCGATGGTGACGACACGGGCCCACGCGGGCGGAGTGTCTGGGGTGTAGTCCGGATCCTCCTCGTCCGTGGCGCGGGAGGGGCGGGGGAAGAGGCCGACGACCGTGCGGCAGGGCGGCTGCGCGGAGGGCCAGGGCGTCTGTCCGTCCGTCAGGGCGACGATCACGTCCGGGCGGGGGCGGGAGCGGAGCGCACGGGCGAAGCCGGACCGCAGGTCGGTACCGCCGCCGCCGATCAGTTCGAGGTTCTCGGCCCGGCACAGCGGCACGGCGACGCCCGCCGCCGCGTCGCAGGAGATCACCGAAACGAGGTCGCGCCGCCCGCCCACCGCCCGTGAGATCGCCGCCACCTCCAGCAGCGCGCCCCCCAGTTCGGCGTCGCTCACCGATCCGGAGGTGTCGATCACGACGCAGACCCGGGGCGGCATCCGGCGCAGGCTCGGCAGCAGGACGCCGGGAACACTGGCAGAGCGGCGGGACGGACGCCGGTAGCTGTGGTCCTCGCCCGCCCCCGGCGCGCCCGCGGCCGCGCGGAGTGCCGCGCCGAGCAACTGACGCCACGGTTGCGGAGGGTGGAACGCCTCGTCCGCCCATCGCCGCCACCCCTCCGGAGCGTCCCCCGGCCGACCGGTGATCGCCTCGGCCACCCGGAAGCGCACGGCGTCGCGCTGCTGTCGGCTCAGCCCGTGCGCTCCTTCGGGCCCCAGCTCCCAAGGCCGCGCGTGCCCGTCGGCTCCGCTGCCGCAGTCCAGCCAGGCCAGCCGCGGTGTGCGGCCCGCCATCGAGAACCGCCGCAGGTACTCCTCCATGAGCAGCCCGTCGGGCAGGTCCAGCATCGCCGGGAGCACCGCCCCCGCCGGCAGGGCCAGGCCATCGCCGTAGATGTCGTCGTTGATCTCGAAATCCGCGGCGACGTTCTGCCGCAGCCGCTGCCCCGGGCCTTGTTCCCCGTGCTCCCGGGCGTACCGCGTGCTGCGTTCGTGGTGGTCCCTGAGCAGGTGGGAGACCTCGTGCACCCAGACGCCCGCCAGCTCTTCGACGGGGGTGCGCGACACGAAGGACGGGGAGACGTAGCAGCGCCAGTACGCGTCCACCGCCATGGTCGGAACCGACCGGTCCTCCACCACGTGGAGCGCGAAGAGCGCGCCGGCGAGGTACGGACGGACGGCGACCGCGAGCAGCCGCGCCGCCAGCAACTTGTCCGTGTCCAGCGGGATTGCCGGGCCGGTCCGGGCCCCGGGAACCGCGGCTTGCACCGGCCGCGGGGGCGGGGGCGGGGGCATGGGGCGCGGCACCGGGCGGGGCAGCCGGCGCGGCTGCTTCGTGGCCCCGGTCATCGGGGCCCGCCCGCCGCGCTCTTGGCACGTGCGGCCGCCTCGGTGCGGGCCACCGATTCCTCCGCCCGCCGAGCGAGACCGACCACCGCGGCGAGGCGCTCCACTGTCTGCGGAACTTCCCAGCCGTCGCGGCGCAGCGCGGCCAGTGCCTTCGCCGGGGCGACCAGCAGATCCGGTGCGCCGGTTTCCAGCGCCCTGACCAGCACCGCCCAGCCTGCCTCCCAGCGCTCCCGCTCCGGGCGCGCCCCGACGGCGGCGACCACCGCTTCCAGCGTGGCCTGGCGCAGGTCGCCGCGCTCGGGCAGCTCGGCAGCGGCCGGGTCGGCGAGCAGGGCGTCCGGGTCGGGCAACTCCATGCGGTCGATGTGGGCGAGCAGTTCGAGGCCGGGCCCGTCCCCGACCGAACCTCGGACCAGCAGCGCCAGCACGTCCCGGGAGACGGAAGCCGCCGTGCCGAAGGCGAGCAGGGTCATTGCGGCCTCCCAGCTGCGGGGCGAGGGCCAGGCGCCACCGCGCCGCGTCTCGGTGGTCGGCAGC
Organism: Streptomyces sp. NPDC048349; assembly: GCF_040651925.1. Classification (NCBI taxonomy): domain Bacteria; kingdom Bacillati; phylum Actinomycetota; class Actinomycetes; order Kitasatosporales; family Streptomycetaceae; genus Streptomyces; species Streptomyces sp. NPDC048349. The sequence goes on from NZ_JBEZLA010000011.1 coordinate 145,090, forward strand.
CGGTGGATCAGCGTCGGCCGGGCGTTCAGGAAGCCGCAGACCGCGCGGCGGGCGAACGCCACCGCGTCCGGCAGTCCCGCGGGGTCGAGCCGGGGCAGTTCCGCGCGCGGCCAGACCCCGCCGAGGCCGCGCACCACCACGTCCCGGTCGTGCACCCAATACAGGTGCACGAACCGGTTCGCCAGCGGCGGGCTCAGCTCCCAGCCGTCCGCGGCCGACGCGCGCGGATTGGCGGCGGCCACGATCCGTACGCCGGGCGGCAGTTGCAGCGTGCCGACCTTCCGCTCCAGGACCACGCGCAGCAGTGCGGCCTGGACGGCAGGGGTGGCGGTGGACAGTTCGTCGAGGAAGAGCAGCCCCCGCCCGGCGCGCACGAGCTCCACGGCCCACTGCGGCGGGGCCATGGGCACGCCGTTCGCCGCCGGGTCCTCGCCCACGATGGGCAGGCCGGAGAAGTCGGTCGGCTCGTGGACACTGGCGATCACGGTGGTCAGCGGCAGATCGAGGGAGGCGGCGAGCTGGGTCAGCGCTGCCGTCTTGCCGATGCCGGGCTCGCCCCAGAGCAGCACGGGCAAGTCGGCCGCGACGGCCAGGGTGAGCGCCTCCAGCTGCTCGTCGGCGCGCGGCTCGGTCGTGGTCGCCCGCAGGAGGGCCAGCAGGTCTTCGGCGAGGGAGAACTGCGTGCGGCCTGCCGGGAGCGGCCTGGCGGTTACGGGCATGGAGGAGATGGTGCTCGAGGTCATGGGCGTCACCTGGGTGTGTGAGGGACGGGGGCCGTCCGGGATGTCGTCGTCTTTCAGCGGTGTGCGACGGCGCCGCGTCGTACGTGCGGTACGCGGAGTTCGTGCGGTGTGCGCAGTACGTGCGGTACACGCAGTACGTGCGGGGATGGCGTCCGGCAGCCGAGGTGGGGTCGGTCCCGGTTCGGTCGGTTGCTGGTGTGCGTCAGTAGGGGTGGTCGGACGAGGGGCTGCGGCCGGCAGGCCCGCGGGCGCGGGCGCGTGCGCCGGGAGGCCTTCAGCTGTGCAGGCCGGTCCGGGGCCGGGCACGGGTGCCCCGCTTGCGGCGCAACTCCCACGGCAGACGGCGGTCCAGACGTGGCCGGTGGCCCGTGTCCCCCGTCGCAGCCGCGGCCGCGGCCGGGTGCACGGGTACCAGCCCCGCGCGGAAGAGCCCGTGGTCGAGGCGGCCTGCCACCGCCGCTTCCAGGGCTTCCCGCAGGGGTCCGTCGCGCAGGACGGCGCCGGGGCCGAGCAGCCCTTCGACCACGGCCAGGGCCCCGGTGACGTCGCCGTGGCCGAGCCGCTCGCGGACGGCGGGCAGCGCCTCGGGGCTGCGGTGCACTGCGTCGATCGCCCGCAGGCAGGGCAGTCCGGGCCCTCCGAGCGCCATGAGCAGTTCCTCTCTGGCCAGTTGGGCGGGATCGTGGTCGACAGCCGCCAGCGTCCCGTTCCGCAGCGCGATCCGGTGGACTTCGCCCAGGCACTCGACCTGATGCGGATCGATGGGCCCGGGGACCGAGTCGCCCGCCGGTCTTCCGGGGTCGGGCACCGCCCCCGGACCGGAGGCAGAGCCGCCGACTCCGGGCGCGCACAGCGCCGCGGCGACCAGCGGGTGCAGCCGTTCGGCACGGACCAGGCCGGCCCGCAACAGCTCCAGGTCCGGAAGGCCACGGGCAGCGGCCTCCGGCAACACCGGGAGGGCCGCGAGTTGCGGCGCCGGCTCCTCCCGTACCAGCCGGACGACCGGGGCGTGGCTGTCGTCGGGGGCGACGAGTTCGAGCACGCAGTGGCTGCGCGCACCGAGCCGCACGGTGAAGGCCCCGCGAGGCCGGCCCTCGGCTGTCAGGAGCAGTTCGGCCTCGTGGGCCCAGTGGTCCGGCGGCCACGTGGGAGCGTGGTTGCCGGGCCTGTACGGCGCGTCCGCGCCGTGCCTCCGGGCCAGTTCGGCGCTGCGCGTGGCGTCCCAGAGGTGGCGGTGCAGGTCGAGACGGAAACGCCGGTCGGGGTGGGGGTGCGGATGGTGCTCGGGTGGGCCGTCCCGCGACTCTTCCCAGAGCGCCAGGGACATCCGCTGGCCGGCTTCCGCCCAGGCGGGCGGTGTACGGACGACGAGTTGCGGTGCCGCGGGGCCCCGGTCGCCGTAGCGGGCGAGCGAAAGGGTCAGGCCGGGCCGGAGCCGCCCGTCGGGGGCGATCCGGGGCATGTTCCAGCGCAGCAGATCCGGTGCCAATCGGCGCAGATCGGCCCGGAGGCGAGTGGTGAAGTCGGTGCCGTGACGGTCGCGCACGGCGCGCAGATCGAGATCGACGTCGATCCGGGCGACGGCGCAGGCCCCGGCCCAGTCACCGGCGGCACGGCGCACGGTCGCGTTCTCGATCATGGACGGTGGCACGGCGTAATCGCGTACGCGTTGCCACATCAGCAGGCGGGCGGGAATCGGTTCCGCGAAGTGAGCTGCCATCAGCACTCACCTTGCGCGGACGATTCCCCCAATCCGAAGGAGGGGAAGTTGTTCATCGCGGGCATCATAAGCAGCTCCCCGATGATCTGTCAGCCGCATTCCGCGAGGTCCGCGCCGGTGGGGCCTGCTCTCGATCACGACAGGCGCGGCTCAGGGCGGTGGCCGACGGTGTCGTCGAGGGAGCCGGCCACGAGCTCCTCGAGGACGGCCGTGTGCGCGGGGTCAGCGCCGCGGGGGCAGCCGATGGAGCGTCACGTCGTACACCTTCCCCTCTGCGACGGTCAGCGTCATGAACGAGCAGAAGGGCTGGCGTCTGCGGTCGGTGGGCGAGCCCGGGTTGAGCAGGCGCAGCTTCCCGGTGGTGGTGTCCCACGGAATGTGACTGTGGCCGAAAACCAGGACGTCCACCTCGGGGAACCGTGCGGCGCAGCGCCGTTCCCGCCCGGCGGCCGCTCCCGTCTCGTGCACGACCGCGAACCGCACCCCTTCCAGCTCGGCGTACGCCACCTCCGGAAGCCTGCGGCGCAGGCCCGGCCCGTCGTTGTTGCCGTACACGCCGATCAGCCGGCGGGACCTGGCCACGAACAGGTCGAGCGTGGACTCGTCGATCCAGTCACCGGCGTGGACGACGGCGTCGGCCCCGTCGACGGCGGCCATGAGGGTTTCCGGGAGTGCCCTGGCCCGGGCGGGGAGGTGGGTGTCCGAGGTCAGCAGGAGCCGCATGCGTCCCACGGTAGAACGCCGTGGCCACGAGCACGCGGCGGACGGGATCCGGTGGAGCACGGCGGCGCCACGGCGGAGGGAAGGGACCGGCCCGGTTCGTCGTACCGGGGCTCGGTGCGCCCCGCCTGATGATGCGCGACGGGGAGCTCTAGGGGGTGTCTGACGGAGGTCCGTGGTGAAGGAGCGGTGTCCGGTGCGTGCTCTCGGCGTGCCGGCCGGATGCCCCCGTACTGGACGTACTT
>NZ_JBEZLA010000012.1:0-88244 GCF_040651925.1 Streptomyces sp. NPDC048349
TAGGGGGTGTCTGACGGAGGTCCGCGGCGTCGCGGTGCCCGGCACGCACTCTCGCCGCACCGGCCGAAAGCCCAAGTACGTCCAGTACGAGGGCATCCGGCCGGCACGCCGAGAGCACGCACCGGACACCGCTCCTTCACCACGGACCTCCGTCAGACACCCCCTAGGTGCCGACGTCCCGGTTGCGGAAGTCCTCCAGCGTCTCGCGGCGTACGAGGACCCGGGCCGATCCCCCGTGGACCGCGACGACCGCGGGCCGGCCGACGAGGTTGTAGCCCGAGGCCATGGACAGCTGGTAGGCGCCGGCCACCGGTACGGCGAGCAGGTCACCGGGACGGACGTCGCCCGGCAGCTCCACGTCGGCCGCCAGCACGTCACCGGCCTCGCAGTGCCGGCCGACGACCGTGGCCGGACGGGTGCCGGCGGCCGAGGTGCGGCCGACCAGGCGCGGGGCGTAGCGCACCCCGTACAGGGCGGGGCGCGGGTTGTCGCTCATGCCGCCGTCCACGGCGACGAACACCTTCTCGCCGGTGAGCTTGACGGACAGCACCCGGTAGAGGGCCACTCCGGCCGGACCCACCACGGCCCGCCCGGGCTCGATGAGGAGCCGGGGCACGGCCAGCCCGGCCGCGGCGCAGCCTCCGGAGAGTTCGGCGCGCATCCGCCGGGCGAGTTCGGCGAGGTCGAGGGCGGGTTCGCCGGGCCGGTAGGCGATGCCGTGGCCGCCGCCCATGTCCAGCTCGGGCAGGACCAGGCCGTGCGCGTCCCGGACCCGGGCCATCAGCCCCACCATGCGGCGCACGGCCACCAGGTACGGCTTCACACCGGTGATCTGGGAACCGATGTGGCAGTGCAGGCCGGTCAGTTCGAGCCGGGGCTGGCCCAGGACGCGGGCGATGGCGTGCTGCGCGCCCCCGTCGGTGAGTGACAGGCCGAACTTCTGGTCGTCCGTACCGGTGCGGATCTTGTCGTGGCCGCCGGCGCAGACGCCCGGCACCACCCGCACCATGACCTTCTGGCGGCTCCCGGGGCCGACGGCGGCGGCGATCCGGGCTATCTCCGACGGACCGTCGATGACGATCCGCCCCACGCCGAGCCGCAGCGCCGCCGCCAGGTCGCGGGGCGATTTGGCGTTGCCGTGCAGCACGATGCGCTCGGGCGGGAAGCCGGCGGTGACGGCGAGCTCCAGCTCTCCGGCGGAGCACACGTCCAGGCCCAGTCCCTCCTCCCGCACCCAGCGCACCATCGCGCGGCAGAGGAAGGCCTTCGCGGCGTAGAGCACCTCGGTCCCGGGGAACGCGTCCCGGTAGGTCCGGGCGCGCTCGCGCACCTCGCCCTCGTCCAGGAGGTAGACCGGGGTGTCGAACCGTTCGGCGACCTCGGCGAGGGACACCCCGCCCACCGCCAGGCCGCCGTGGGGGAGCCGTGTCGCGGAGGCCGGCCAGACCGACAGGTCGTCGGCTCCGGCCCGGATCCCGGAGAGCAGGGGCGTGGTCATGACGCGCCCTCCGGCCGGACGGCCCGGGCCGTGCCTGCGCCCGTAGCCGCGGCCGCGCGGGGCGGGGGAGGGGTGACCGGGTCCGTGGCCGTGGCCGGGGTGACGGCGGGGGCGGTGAGGGCCGGATCGACGGTCAGCAGGCAGGCCCCGAGGGGTTCGGCCAGCGCGCGGAGCGCGGACGCGGAGAGCCGGATCCAGGGCTGGGCGGCGCCGAGCGCGGCGGCCAGCCGGTCCGGGCTGGTGAAGCCGACGGCGGTGCGAGCGCCCAGGGGGGTGCGGAACAGCCGCACCGTGACGTGCGCTCCTCCCGGCCGGGCCGGCACGTACAGGGGCCCGGCCGGGGTCCGTTCTTCGGGCTCGGGATCGTCGTCGTAGGGGAACAAGCACATGGGGCCCTCCCTGAGGAACCACGAGTGGCAGATGACGCCCCGGCCGCGGTAAGGCGGTCCGGAGCGCGCGCACTCGAAGCTATCCCCGCAACCACCGGCCCGCGGCCACTCCCTGACGGGATGTTGACGGTGCCCCGCCGGGTCCATACGCATCGCTGACGCCGGGCGCCGCGGCGTGCGGGCGTGCCCGTCCAACGGCCGGAATACACCGTCCGCGGACGGCTCCTCCGCGTGCGAACGAGCACAGGAACGAGCACCGGCACGGGCACGGGCGCGGGCGTGAGCAGGGCCGCGAAGAGGCAGACTTGGTACGGAAGGTGCCCCGGATGCCCAGGATGCCCGAGGAGTGAGCGTGCCCGTTCCGATCATCATCGACTGCGATCCCGGCCACGACGACGCCCTGGCGATCATGCTGGCGGCGGGTGACCCCGCGGTCGACCTGCTCGCCATCACCACGGTCGCCGGCAACCAGACGCTCGCCAAGACCACCCTGAACGCGCGCCGCGTCTGCACGGTCGCCGGCATCACGGGCGTGCCCATCGCGGCCGGCTGCGACCGCCCGCTGGTCCAGCCGCTGGGGGTGGCGGACGACGTGCACGGGGAGTCGGGCCTGGACGGGCCCCGGTTCCCCGAGCCCACCGTGGGCGTGGTCCCCGGGCACGCCGTGGACCTCATCCACCGGATCCTCACCACGCACCCGCAGCCCGTCACGCTCGTGCCGACGGCGCCCCTGACCAACATCGCCCTGCTGCTGACCCGCTACCCCGACGACGTCGCGTACATCCGCGAGATCGTCCTGATGGGCGGCTCCACCGACCGCGGCAACCGCACGCCGGCCGCCGAGTTCAACATCCAGGCCGATCCGGAGGCCGCCGACATCGTCTTCCGCAGCGGCGTGCCGCTCACCATGTGCGGCCTCAACGTGACCCACCAGGCGCTCGCCACCCCCGAGGTGCTGGCCCGCTTCGAGGGGCTCGGCACCGAGCTCGGCCGCACGTGCGCGGAGCTGCTGTCGTTCTTCGGCTCCACCTACCGCCGACTGTGGGGCTTTCCCAGTCCGCCGCTGCACGACCCCGTCGCGGTGGCCCGCGTCATCGAGCCCGGACTCGTGCACTGCGTACCGGCGGGCGTCGTCGTGGAGCTGCGGGGCCAGTACACGCGGGGCGCCACGGTGGTCGACCTGCACCGCTCCCTGCCGCTCCCGGTCAACGCGCAGGTCGCGGTGACCCTGGAGACCGAGCTGTTCTGGGACCGGATGGTCGACGCCGTGGCGGTGCTGGGTGCCCGTACCTGAATCGGCAGTGCCTCGGCGGTGCCCGGCAGCTCCCCTTCGCGGCTCGCCATGACGTGCACCGGCGTGGCCGAGGAGGGGGACCGCCCGGCAGACCGTACGAGACCACCCCCGCCACCGCTGGCCACTGGCCGGGACCCACGGGGTCGGCGAGCTGATCATCAGCACCCTGACGCCCGACCCGGCCGGCCGGCAGCCCTCCTGCGAACCGCCGGCCGAGGCGTTCGGCCTCCCCCGCTTGATGGGCCAAACGGGGGACGGGTTAGCATATGAGCGCCGCCTAGCTCGAAAGATAAACCTGTGACTGTCAATGATGACTCGTTCACCAACTGGAAGAACCGCGAGGAGATCGCGGAGTCGATGATCCCGATCATCGGGAAGCTGCACCGGGAGCGGGACGTCACCGTTCTGCTCCACAGCCGCTCCTTGGTGAACAAATCGGTGGTGAGCATCCTCAAGACCCACCGCTTCGCCCGTCAGATCGACGGCGAGGAGCTGTCGGTCACCGAGACGATGCCGTTCCTCCAGGCCCTCGCCGCCCTCGATCTCGGTCCCTCCCAGATCGACATCGGCATGCTGGCCGCGACGTACAAGACCGACGACCGCGGTCTCTCGGTCGCCGAGTTCACCGCCGACGCGGTCATCGGCGCCACGGGTGAGAACAAGCTCGAGCGCGGCGCCGGCCGCGACGTCGTCCTGTACGGCTTCGGCCGCATCGGCCGCCTCGTCGCCCGCCTGCTGATCGAGAAGGCCGGCTCGGGCAACGGCCTGCGGCTGCGCGCCATCGTCGTCCGCCAGGGCGGCGACCAGGACATCGTCAAGCGCGCCTCGCTGCTGCGCCGCGACTCGATCCACGGCCAGTTCCAGGGCACGATCACCGTGGACGAGGCGAACAGCACGATCATCGCCAACGGCAACGCGATCCGGGTGATCTACGCGAACGACCCGTCCGAGGTCGACTACACGGCGTACGGCATCCAGGACGCCATCCTCATCGACAACACGGGCAAGTGGCGCGACCGCGAGGGCCTCTCCAAGCACCTGCGCCCCGGGATCGACAAGGTCGTCCTGACCGCCCCGGGCAAGGGCGACGTCCCGAACATCGTCCACGGCGTCAACCACGACACGATCAAGCCCGACGAGCAGATCCTGTCCTGCGCCTCCTGCACCACGAACGCGATCGTCCCGCCGCTGAAGGCCATGGACGACGAGTACGGCGTGCTGCGCGGCCACGTGGAGACCGTCCACTCGTTCACGAACGACCAGAACCTGCTGGACAACTACCACAAGGCCGACCGTCGCGGCCGTTCCGCGCCGCTCAACATGGTCATCACCGAGACCGGTGCCGCCTCGGCCGTCGCCAAGGCGCTTCCCGACCTCAAGGCGCCGATCACCGGCAGCTCGATCCGCGTCCCCGTCCCGGACGTCTCGATCGCCATCCTGAGCCTGCGCCTGGGCCGCGAGACCACGCGCGAGGAGGTCCTGGACTACCTCCGAGACGTCTCGCTGCACTCGCCGCTGAAGCGCCAGATCGACTTCACCACGGCCCCCGACGCCGTCTCCATGGACTTCGTCGGCTCGCGCCACGCCTCGATCGTCGACGCGGGCGCCACCAAGGTCGACGGCGACAACGCCATCCTCTACCTCTGGTACGACAACGAGTTCGGCTACTCCTGCCAGGTCATCCGCGTCGTCCAGCACGTTTCCGGGGTGGAGTACCCGACCTTCCCGGTCCCGGTCGCCTGATCCCCGCGGTCTGACACGCGCGCACCCCGCCCCGGTCGTCCGGGGCGGGGTGCGGTGCGTTCCACGGCTGCGCCGGGGCGGCGGCAGCCGACCTGCCGCCGGCAGCCGGGGGTCAGAAGTCGAGGACCACCCAGGCAGGGTCGTGGTCCGATCCGTCGCCGGCGTGCCGGGTGCGCCGGTCGATGTGCGAACTCTTGTGCCGTGACACCAGGCTGCGGCTGAGCCAGATCTGATCGAAGAGCTCGTACTTCGCATCCTGCCCCGGCTCCTTGAACCGGTGGGTCCAGGACCCGGAAGACGGCGGGGGCGGATCATCGGGCTTGGGCGGACGGGTCTCCACGGGGTGCGCGAGGGCCTCCTCGAGCGTCAGCTGCGCGGTCGGCGCGGCCAGGGCGGCGAGCGTGGGCGCCTGCGGGGTGTCGTTCATGTCGCCCAGCAGGACGAACCGCCCGTCGGGCCGGGTGCGGGCGGCGACGATCCGGGCGATGGCCTCGGCCTGCAGGGTCCGCAGGTGGTCGTTGTCGATCTTGCCCTGCACGGGATCCTTCGTGTGGTCGACGAACTGGCTCTTGAGGTGGTTGTTGAAGACCGTCAGCAGGTGCCGGTCCGGGTCGCGCGGATCCAGGATTTCCACTTCCAGCAGGTCGCGGCTGAACACGCGCTCGCCCGGCAGCTCGGGATGGGGCGCGTGCTGCCAGGAGGTGACCGCTCCCATCGGGAACTTGGAGAGCACCGCGAGGTCGATCAGCCGGGGGTCGTTGCCCTCGATCAGCGACAGGTACGGGTAGGCCTTGCGCAGCCGCCGGGCGGCGAAGAAGCGCAGCGTGTCGATGTCCTCGACCTCCTGAACGGCCAGCACGTCCAGGTCCATCCGGGCGATCCGCCGGGCGAGCATCTCCTGCTCCTCGACGCTGATGCCCTTGACGAGCCGTCCCTTGTACGTGCGGATCCGAAACTTACTGGGGTCCTTGAACTCGTAGCTGGAGGTCAGCCGGCCGTCCTTCCGGAACGGCAGGGTCTGCTCTATCTCGGCTTTGAAATTGAAGCGCGAGAACAGGTTGTTGAGGTTGAACGTTCCCACTGTGACATCCATGGCCTCTGCCCTCTCCCAGGGTGCGTTCGCACACGACCGAGCCGAGCAGGCGCCTACCACGCTACGTCACCCGGCCGCCGACGGCTCGTCGGAGCAGCCTGCCGGCCCCGCGGACACCGTGGCCGGATGCCGCTCTTGGCATGCACCTGCTGGGGCACAATGCGTGCCATCAGTGATGATCACGGGCGGGGTGGTGGTGTCGGTGGCGTTCTTGTCAATACGACGATTACGGGCACTGCGCAGGACGACGGGCGTGGGGTCGGGGCTGCAGCGCGCCCAGTCGTTCATGATCCTGACCACCCTGCTCTACCGGGCGAGCCATCTGACGGTCGGCGTCATCGCGGTGGCCCAGCGCCGCCAGGACGTCTCCCTGCAGTACGCCGGACTCGCCGTCGCTCTGGGACTGAGCGTGCTGGGCTACGGCTCGGCCCTGCGCCGGGGCTGGTTCGACCGGCGGCACGTGTGGGCGGACGTCCTGGTCACCGGGTGCCTGCTGCCGTTCGTCCTGTGTACCTGGGGCGGGGTGCGGGAACCCGCCCTGCTCGGCTGGGCGATGCTGCTCGGCGGATCGGCGAGCGCCGCCGCGGCCATCGCCCTCGAACGGTTCCACGTCCTCGCGGCGGTCGCGCTCCTGGTGGTGACCCACCTCATCGGCTACCGGGTGGTGGGCGCGAGCCCCGCGGTCCTCGGCGGCCACGTCAACTCGCTGCTGTCCTCGGCCGTGATGGCCTGGGTCATGTGGTGGTACCTGCGCCGCCAGGGACGCCTCCTCGACGACGCCAACGCCCGTGCGCTGGCCGCCGAGGCGCACCGGGCGCGCTACGCCGAGCGGCTCGAACACCACCGGGCCCTGCACGACACCGTCCTGGCCACGCTGACCACCCTCGCGGCCGGCGGGATCGACGCCAACGCACCCCGGGTACGGGAGCGTTGCGCCCGGGAGGCCGCCTACCTGCGCCGGCTGATCCAGCAGACCACCGACGAGGTGCACCACCGAGAGATCGGCGAGGCCCTGGAGGAGGCCGTGGGCTCGGTGGAGAGCCTGCAACTGCAGGTCACCGCCCAGTACCACGACCTGCCGAAGGTGCCGCCCGAGGTCGCCGCCGCGTTCGGTGACGCCGCGCGCGAGGCCCTGAACAACGTACGGCGGCACGCGGGCACCGGGCACGCCTGGCTCACCGCCACCGGGGACACCGACGGGCGTGGGGGAGCCGTCGTCACGGTGGTCGACCGGGGGCCCGGCTTCGACCCCGAGCGGTCCGTGCCCGGTCTCGGGCTGCGCGGTTCGGTGCGTGCCCGGATGGCCGAGGTGGGCGGCCTGGCGACCGTGGACACCGCGCCCGGCGAGGGGGTACGGGTGGAGCTGAGATGGCCCCGGTGATCACGGTCGCGGTGGTGGACGACGACCGGATGCTCCTCGACGGCATGCGGGCCTGGCTGGGGGCGGTCCCCGAGCTGCGGCTGGTGGCCACCGCGGCCACGGTCGGGGAGCTGCTCGGCACGGCCGTCGCGGAGCTCCCCTACGGGCCGGGCCCGTCGGGGTACGTCCCGCCCGACGTCGTCCTCCTCGACCTCGTGCTGCGGGACGGCTCCGCCCCCGCCGACAACATCCGGCGGCTGCTGCGTTCCGGCAGCCGCGTCCTGATGATCAGCACCGTCCCGGACCGCTCGCGGATCATCGAGGCGCTCCGGGCCGGCGCCGACGGATACCTGACCAAGGACAACGACCTGCCGACGCTGGTCGCCGCAGTCCTGGACATCGCGGCGGGCCGCAGCGCCCACTCCGCCGAACTCGCCTTCGCCTGCGCGCACGACACCAGTCCCGCCCGGCCCCGGCTCTCGCCCCGGGAACGGCAGGTCCTGCTGGACTACGCCTCCGGGATGACCCTGAAGGCCGCCGCCCGGCGTGCGGGCATCACGATCCACACGGCCAAGGACTACCTGGACCGGGTCAAGGCCAAGTACCAGCAGGCGGGCCGCCCCACCTACACCAAGCTCGACCTGGCCCGGCGGGTGCGCGAGGACAGCCTCGACGGGGGCTGAGGCGCCCCGCCGCAAGCCCCCCAAACGGACGGCTACAGGCGGCGGTCCCCCCTTCGTATCGTCGGCCCCGGCGACGACCTCGCCGCCGCTCGCTCCGCCAGGCGACCGCACCTCCGCTTCCCCGCGCACCAGGAGAGGCAGATGACACAGCTGTACGACCGCACCACCACGGGCATCGACGGCAGGCACCTCGCGCGAGGGGAACTCATCGGCAGGCAGGCCGAGATGGAGCAGGTCCGGGCCGCCCTCGCCGCCGCCCGGTCCGGGCGGGGCGCCGCGGTCTTCGTCACCGGCGAGCCCGGCATCGGCAAGACCCGGCTCGCCGCCGAGGCCCTCGCCGCCGCCGCTCTGGCGGACATGGTGACGGCGCAGGGCCGGGCCGGCACGATGGGACCGGTCGTCCCGTACCGGCCGCTGGTCGAAGCGCTGCTGCTGCTGTCCCGTGCCGGCCTGCTGCCGGACCCGGAGGAACTCGGGCGCTACGGGCCGGTCCTCGGCCACCTGCTGAACGGCACCCGGGGACCGCGGGCCGGCGCCGTGTCCCCCCTCATGGTCGCCGAAACGGTCCTGCGGCTGACCGCGGCCGCCGGCCGCCGGCGCGGCTGCCTGCTCGTCCTCGACGACCTGCACGAGGCCGACGCGGGGACACTGGCCGTCGTCGAGTACCTCCTGGACAACATCGGCCACCAGCCGGCCGTGCTCCTGCTCGTGGCCGGCGGCGAACCCGGCGCGGCGGCCGAGCTGGCCGCGCGGGCCCGCCATCGCGGGGCCGCCACGGTCCTCGACCTGCGCCCCCTCGGCCGCCCGGACGTGCACCTGCTCGTCGCGAACGAGCTCGGGACCACCCCGGCCGAGGCCGACCCCGAGCTCGTGCGGCGCGCGCAGACCTCTGGCGCCGGGATCCCCTTCCTGGTCAAGGAGCTCGTCCACGACGCCACCGGGGAGGACACCGGCCACGCCCCGGGCGAGGACCGGCTCCCGTCCGTGCCCGCCGCGGTCGTGGACAGCGTCAGACGCCGGGCCGGGGGGCTCGGCCCGCTCGGCGCGGAACTCCTCGCCATGGCGGCCCTGTTCGGCGAGCGGTTCCCGCTGCCGGTGCTCCAGCGCGCCCTGGGCTGCGATGGCGCGCAGCTGTCCGCGATCCTGCGTGCCGCGGCCGGCGCGTGCCTGATCGTGCCGGACGCATCCAGCACGCAGTGGTACGCGTTCCGGTACCGGCTGGTCGCGCAGGCCCTCCTCGACGACCTCGGCCCGGGCGAGCGCGCCGGGTACGCCCGGCGGGCGGTGCGCGCCCTGGCCGACCTGCACCCCGGGCTCCCCGGACCCTGGTGCGCACAGGCCGCGGAGCTGCACGGGCACACCGCGGACACGCACGAGGCGATCCGCCTGTACTGCGAGGCGGCGCAGCGGGCGATGACCGACGGCGCGGCGGACGGGGCGGTGGCCCGGGCCGTGGAGCTGCTCGTGCGGGCGCACGGCCTCGTCGACGCCGCCACCGCCCCCGGACTCCACGCCACGGTCCTGGAGCACCTGCTGGACGCCGTCGCCCGCTCGGCCCGGTTCGACCAGCTGCCCGCGCTGGTCGCCGGCATGGACGCGCTGGGCGTCGACCACGCCGTACCCGCCGGGCGCCGGGCCGGACTCCACGCCCGACTGGCCCGGATCGCCGCTCTGCGGGGCCGGCCCGCGGAAGCCCTCCGGCACCTGGACGTCGCCCGCTGGCTGCTCGAGGACCGTCCGGACCCGGCCCACGCCGCCCTCGTGGACCTCGCCGCGGCCGAGGTGGAGCTGTGCCGGTGCGCGCCCGACCGGCTGTCCACCGCCGCCGGGTTCGCCCGCCGGGCGGCGGACGCGGCCCGGCGGGCCGATCAGCCGGCCGTGGCCTGCGAAGCCCTGCTGGTCCTCGGACAGCTCGCCCGGGACCGGGACGAGCCGGCCGCGCTGGCCCGCCTCGCGCAGGCCTGCGCCCTCGCCCACGAGCACCGGCTCCCCCTGCTCCGGGTCTCCGCCGAGGTGCACCTGGCCGGGATCGCGGCGCGGCGCGACGGCCGGCCGGCGCCGCTCGAGCGGGCCCGGCAGGAGGCCCTGCGCAGGGGCGCCCTGCCGCTGGCGCACGAGACCGGCTTCGCCCTCGCCCTGGACGAGATCCAGCGCTGCGCCTTCGGGGCCGCCCGCGACCGGATCCGTACGGGCACGGCCGAAGCGGAACGGCTGGGGCTGGGGCAGGTCCTGTCGCAGCTGCGGCTGGCCGAAGCGGTGCGCTGCGCCCACCAGGGCCGGCGCGCCGAGATGCAGGAGGCACTGGAGGCACTGGACCCGCTCGTCGACCACGCGCCGGGCGTGCGGTCGATGGCGTACGGGCTGGCGCGGGCCTTCTGTTCGCTGCTCGAGGAGCGGCACGACCGGGCCGAGCGGGAGTTCGCGCAGGCGCTGGCCTATGACGCGGAGAACCCGGCGACCGGCGAGTTCGGCAGACACGGCGTCATCCTGCTGCTCGGCGTCCTGGCCGGGCGCATGGGTCGGCGCCACCACGCCGAGGTCGCCGGGGCGAGCGCCGGCGGTACCCGCTGGAACCGCCCGTTCGTCGGGCTGGCCCACGCCGTGCTGCTGGGCCGCGAGGGCCGTCCCGGCGAGGCCACGGCCGCCGCGCGCGCGGCCCTGGAGGCGGCCGAGCCCTACCCCATGGCACGCCACCTGTGCCTGCGGCTGGTCGCCCGCTCGGCGCACGCGGACGGCTGGGGCGCGCCGGCCGACTGGCTGCGCGAGGCGGAGGAACACTTCCACGGCGCCGGACTCCAGGCGGTCGCCGGCGCCTGCCGGGCCCTGCTCCGCCAGATGGGCGCCCCGGTCCGGCAGCGGCGCACGGGGAGCGAACAGGTGCCGCCGTTCCTGCGCCGGTACGGCATCACCGTCCGCGAGTTCGAGGTGGCCCGGCTGCTCGCCGAGCGGATCGGCAACAAGGACATCGCCGGCCTCCTGCACATCTCGCCGCGCACCGTCGAGAAGCACGTGGCGAGCCTCCTGCAGAAGACCGGTCACCCCAACCGCTCCGCATTCGCCTCCGCCGCCCGCGAACTGGTCACCGGGTCCGGCGTCGGCGCCACGGTGCCGGTTTAGGAAAGGTCCCTTGCGATCCTGCCGGGCGGCGCGGGTCGGCAGGATCCGTACGGGACGGCCCGGGCGTGCCCGGCCGGTCAGGCCGGGCCCGTTCGCGAGAGCGCGCCCGCCGCCAGTGTCACCACCCGGTCGAAGCGGCCGTCGAGGTCCTCGTCCCCGTGGTGCACGACCAGGAGGGCGCGGCCGTCGGTCCGCTCGCGCAGGGTCCGCAGCACCAGGTCCCGTCCGTCCCCGTCGAGGTTCGAGAAGGGTTCGTCGGCGAGGTACACGTCCGCGTCCTCGCACAGGAGCGCGGCGATCCCCACCCGCTGCCGCTGCCCGGACGACAGCTCCGAGGGCAACTGGTCGGCCAGCCCGTCCAGGCCCATCGACGTGCGCAGCCTCCCGTCGCAGACCAGTGCGCGCACCGGCAGCGGGGGCAGGTTCACCGGGGCGGTCAGGCTCGCCACGCGGGGCGGCAGGGTGACCGCCCCGGCGTCGGGGGCGAGGGTTCCGGAGATGATGTGCAGGAGGGTGCTCTTGCCGCAGCCGTTGGGACCCCGCAGCAGGACGTGCTCGCCCACGCCCAGCGCGAAGTCCTCGATCGACACCTCGGCGCCGTCGCCGTCCCCGTACCGCACCCGGGCGCCGCGGACCAGGACCAGGGCCCCTTCCTCGTGGTAGGGCGCCTGTCCGGAGGCGCGCAGGGCCTGGATCCGCTTGAGGACGGCGGTGCTCCGGCGGGCCTGCGGAATCATGTTGACCAGGTCGAAGATCCCGGTGACGGCCCGCCACAGCGAGTTCACGAAGGCGAGGAAGCTGCCGAACGACATCCTGCCCGAGAAGACGAAGAACGCTCCGACGACCATGGACGCGGTGTCCGAGAGGTTCATGACCAGGTCGCTGAGGGTCTTCTGCTTCAACGACAGCCGGTAATTGACGAACTTGATGCCCAGGAACCCGCGCAGCGCGTCCTGGTTCGCCGCGCGCGTGCCCGGCAGCAGCGACGGCAGGCCGCGGAGCGCGTGGAAGGCCTCGAGGGTCCGGGTCAGCCCGTTGATGTACCGCGCCTCCGCCTCGCGTTCGGGCTCGGTGTTGTCCTCGATGCGCTTGGCCAGCCGGTTGCTCACGAGCACCAGCGGCGGCACGATCACCAGCAGGATGAGGCTGGCCTGCCAGGACAGGTACAGCAGCACCCCGAGGAAGACCAGCGAGGCGACCGCCTGCCGCGCGATGCGGATGCAGACGTCCACGGCCGGCAGTACGCCCTCGGCCACGTCGTTGTGGATGCGGCTGACGTACGAGGCGTTGCCCGCCGCCGCTATCCTCCGGCCGTCCAGGCCGAGCGTGCGGGCCAGCAGCTCCGTCTCCAGCACCAGCGTGAACGCGTTCTCGAACCGCTTGCGCCACGAGGAGATCCCGTACCCCGCGAGGTTGAGGGTCAGGCCCAGCAGGAGATAGCCGCAGCCGAGGACGAGGAACCTGCGGAAGTCCGCGGCCAGGATCGCCTGGTCGAACAGGGCCTTGAGCAGGAGCGGGTGCAGCAGGGCCTCGAGCCCGCCCATGGCCGCCTCGGCGCCCATGATCACGACGAACCGTGCCCGGTGCCCCCTCAGGGTGAGCCACAACTGGTTCACCGCGCGGCCTCGTCCAGCAGGAAGTCGGCCGTGCCACCGCCGTTCACGCGGTGCAGCACCCGCAGCACGCCCGCCGAGCCCGTCAGGTAGTCGCAGGAGCAGCGCAGCAGACCCTCCCCGGGAACGCCGAGCGGGGTCACCCCGTCCCGGCGCGGCACCGCGAAGCGCTCGGCGGGCTCGAACAGGAACACTTTCCGGACGAAATCGAGCTGGCGCAGCGCGGTGTCGCGGTACGTGCGGTCACCGGTGAACTCGGCGGCGTCCAGCAGCGCGTCGGCGACGCCGCTCATCCCGAAGGCGTAGCCCGGCAGCACCGAGTGCCGGGCGTCCAGCCCGCGCAGGACGGTCCGTGCGTTGTCCAGGTCGCCGTAGCGCAGCAGCACCTGCGCCACGCCCGCGGAGCCCACCTCGACGTACGGCTCCATCGTGCCTTCGTGCTCGAACATGATCACGCTGTCGGCGGCGTCGGGGTCCAGGGGCTTGGCATGGGCCATCTCCCAGGCGAGCGCGTCCCGCCCCAGCCGCACGTAGCGTTCCTCTCCGGTGACCTGGTACATCCGCAACAGGAACAGCGCCACACCGGCCTGACCGAAGCCCAGTCCGGTCAACGGCCCCTTGGACGAGAACTCGTTCAGCCAGTAGGCCTGCCTGCCGTCGCGCTGCGCGGCGGCGCACAGCACACGGGCGCACTCCTGCGCGGCGGCGAGGTCGCGCGGGTCGTCGCCGCGCAGGAAGAAGTGCAGGTTCGTCATGCCCAGCCCGGCGAGGCCGTAGTAGAAGGTGTGGTCGCCGGTCTCCGGAGCCCGCCGGTTGGCCACGGTCAGCAGCTCCCTGGCCTGGGTCCGCAGCCCGAGCGAGTCGGCCGCCCAGGCGATGCCGGCCAGGCCGCTCATGAGTCCGTCCGGGTACTCCGCCACGTCGATGCGGGCCAGTTCGTCGCTCAGCCAGCCCCGCCATTGCGGGCGGATCGGGATGCCGGAGGCGTTCAGCGACCACAGGACGCCGCCGGCTCCGAATCCCAGGCTCAGCGGGTTGGTGACGTGCGAGAACGGATCCACCGGGAAGAGCGTCGCCCGGTCGGTGTCGGCGACGGCCTCGACGAACGCGGCCACTCCGGCCTCGGCCTGCACCAGCCCGAGCCGCTCCTCGACGACCGGTTCCACGGGCGCGGCCTCGACCTGGGCGATCAGGTCCGCTTCGGACTCCAGGGCCTCGAGCACCTCGGTGAGGGTGATCCGCGCCCCGGCCAGCTCGGTGAGCAGCTCGTGGATCCGCGCGGGCCAGCCCAGGGAGTCGGTGAAGATCCGGTACGCGTCGAGGACGTCCTCGCGTACGTACGACATCGCCGCGATCGGGAAGATGAAGTAGGCCATGGTGTTCGCCAGGCCGTAGAGGTCGCCCTCGGGCCCGCTCAGCTCGAAGCGGCTGCGGGAGAGGCTGAACCCCGGGGTGAACAGCTCGACCGGCTTCTCCAGCGACGCGTCGTCGCTCCCGCCGCCGTCCCCGCCCCCGGCCAGCCGGCACGCTTCCAGATCGACGATGGTCACCTCGTGGGTGTCGGTGTTGATCAGCAGGTTCGCGGGGGTGAAGTCGCCGAGGATCACCTGGCGCTCGTGGGCGGCCCGGATCGCGCGGGTCAGTCCGCGGAAGACGGCGATGAAGATCCGCAGGAACTCCCGCGACCGGTCGATGTCGAACTCCGGCCGTGCGAGCGGGTTGCGTTCGAGCAGCACCGAGCGGACGTCGGAACCCTCGACGAACTCCTCGGCTATGTAGTGGTGCTCCCAGTGCCGGAACGTGGCGATCGGCTTCGGATACGAGCCGGCGCCGGCCAGCCGTTCCAGGAACCTCCACTCGCGGGCGAGGATGTCCACGGCGTCGTGGTCCTGGCGCGGGTTGATGTTGGTGTGCGGCCGGGCCTCCTTGAGGACCACCTTGCGGTCCTCGTCCGCGGTGTCCTCGGCCGTGTACACCCCGCCGCTGTTGGAGAACTGGATCGCCCCGGTCACCCGGAAGCGGCCGCCGAGCAGGCCGTCCCCCTCGTCCTCGTCCGCCGGCTTCCAGTCGGTGAACGGCCACGGCACCCACCACGGCTGGGCGTAGCCGGGCTGCCGGTCGTCGGGCACGGGCCCGTCGGGTCCCAGGATGTGCGGCACCCGGCGCCCGAGGACGTCGACGGCGTGCGTGTCGAGGAACTGGCCGTAGCGGAAGTAGAGCGCCTTGCTGTCCCGGTAGCGCATGTCGGACAGGACGTAGGCGCCCTCGACGCCCTCCAGGACGCGGGCCAGGTCGGCCAGACAGGTCCTGAACTCCTCGTCGTCGCGCGGGTAGACGGTGACGAGTTTGCCGCCGCTGCCCCGGGACATGGCCTTGGAGTTGAGCATCTCGAAGATGTTGAGGTCCAGGGCGATCTTGAAGTCGATCTCGTGGGCGGTCAGATGGGCGATCACGGAAGCGGCGACCTCACGCACCGTGTCCTGGCTCGCCGAGACGTGGATCTTCCAGCCCTGCGCCGGCAGGTCCGGGTTGTGCCGATGGCTCCACCAGATGCCGCTGCGCACGAACCGCGCCCGCAGCCGTTCGTCGAGCCCGGCGAGGAAGTGGTCGGCCCTCGGCTCGTAGGAGACGTCGAGCGGGTCGAAGAACAGCGTGTCGTTCCAGGCGAAGAGGAATCGGTAGACCCATCGTTCGTTGCGCATGTCCGCCTCTGTGATCGTCCGAGGACCGCCGCCGCCAGCGGCCGGCGGGAAACGGAAACGGCGATCCGTGCGGGGACACAGCGCGTCCCTGCACGGATCGCCGTCGGGGTTACACCGGCTTGGTGGAACAGCAGGTGCTGCTGCTGCTGGTCAGGCTGATGACGGCAGCGCTGTTGTTCGTCGCCACGGGCTGCAGGTTCTGGAGCTTGAGTACGCTCATCGAGGTCACCTCCTCGGAGATCGGGTGGAGTGGTCGCAGTCGCCGTACTGGCCGATCGGCATGCCCGAGTCAACGCCACCCGCCCCGCCCGCACATGGGAGCTGCCCACCCGTCATTCCCGCCCCCCGCCCCCAGGAACGGGCCGCCCGCAGGGGGCACAAATGGTGGTGGGCCGCACGGAGGCGGCCCACGGGGGAAGTACGGGGTGCGGAAAAACGTCCGGGCCGGCCCCTGGGGGCCGGCCCGGACGCCGGAATCAGACCAGGTCGAACCGGTCGAGGTTCATGACCTTGTCCCACGCGGCGACGAAGTCCTTCACGAACTTCTCCTTCGCGTCGTTGCTCGCGTAGACCTCCGCGAGCGCGCGCAGCTCGGAGTTCGAGCCGAACACGAGGTCGGCACGCGTACCGGTCCACTTGACCGCGCCGGAGGCGTCACGGCCCTCGAACTCGTCCTGCGCCGAGGAGGTCGACTTCCACGTCGTGCCCATGTCGAGCAGGTTGACGAAGAAGTCGTTGGACAGGGTGCCCGGCTTGTCCGTGAAGACGCCGTGCTTGGACCCGGCGTGGTTGGCGCCCAGGACGCGCAGACCACCGACGAGCACCGTCATCTCGGGCGCGCTGACCGTCAGCAGGTTCGCCTTGTCGAGCAGCAGGAACTCGGCCGGCAGGCGGTTGCCCTTGCCGACGTAGTTGCGGAAGCCGTCGGAGGACGGCTCCAGCGCGGCGAAGGACTCGACGTCCGTCTGCTCCTGCGAGGCGTCCACGCGGCCCGGCGTGAACGGCACCTCGACGTCGACGCCGCCGTCCTTGGCGGCCCGCTCGACGGCCGCGGAGCCCGCGAGCACGATCAGGTCGGCCAGCGAGACCTGCTTGCCGCCCGCGGCGTTGAAGGAGGCCTGGATGCCCTCGAGCGTACGCAGGACCTGCGCGAGGTCGTCCGGGTTGTTGACCTCCCAGGTGCGCTGCGGCTCCAGGCGGATGCGGGCACCGTTGGCGCCGCCGCGCTTGTCGCTGCCGCGGAAGGAGGAGGCCGCGGCCCAGGCCGCGGAGACCAGCTGTGCGGTGGTGAGGTCCGAGCCGAGGATCTGCTCCTTGAGGGAGGCGATGTCCGCGGCGTCGACGAGCTCGCCCTCGCGCGCCGGCAGCGGGTCCTGCCACAGCAGGGTCTCGGAGGGGACCTCCGGGCCGAGGTAGCGCACGATCGGGCCCATGTCGCGGTGCGTGAGCTTGTACCAGGCGCGGGCGAAGGCGTCCGCGAACTGGTCGGGGTTCTCGTAGAAGCGCCGCGAGATCTGCTCGTAGACCGGGTCGAAGCGCAGCGACAGGTCGGTGGTGAGCATCATCGGGAGGTGCTTCTTCGACGCGTCGTGGGCGTCGGGGATGATCGCCTCGGCGTCCTTCGCCACCCACTGGTGGGCGCCGGCCGGGCTCGTGGTGAGCTCGTACTCGTACTCGAAGAGGTTCTTGAAGAACCCCTGGCCCCACTGGGTCGGGGTGCTGGTCCAGGTGACCTCGAGACCACTGGTGATCGTGTCCGCACCCTTGCCGGTGCCGTAGGTGTTCGCCCAGCCGAAGCCCTGGGCCTCGAGCGGGGCGGCCTCGGGGTCGGCTCCGACGTTGTCGGCCGGGCCCGCGCCGTGGGTCTTGCCGAAGGTGTGGCCGCCGGCGATGAGGGCGACGGTCTCCTCGTCGTTCATCGCCATCCGGCGGAAGGTCTCGCGGATGTCGCGGGCCGCGGCGATCGGGTCCGGGTTGCCGCCCGGACCCTCCGGGTTGACGTAGATCAGGCCCATCTGGACCGCGCCGAGCGGGTTCTCCAGCTCACGGTCGCCGCTGTAGCGCTGGTCGTCGAGCCAGGTGGTCTCGGGGCCCCAGTACACGTCCTCGTCGGCCTCCCAGACGTCGGCGCGGCCGCCGGCGAAGCCGAAGGTCTTGAAGCCCATCGTCTCCAGCGCGACGTTGCCGGTGAGGATCATGAGGTCGGCCCACGAGATGGACTGGCCGTACTTCTGCTTGACCGGCCACAGCAGACGGCGGGCCTTGTCCAGGTTGCCGTTGTCCGGCCACGAGTTCAGGGGGGCGAAGCGCTGCTGGCCGGCGCCGGCGCCGCCGCGGCCGTCGGTGATGCGGTACGTGCCCGCGCTGTGCCAGGCCATGCGGATCATGAGCGGGCCGTAGTGGCCGAAGTCGGCCGGCCACCAGTCCTGCGAGGTGGTGAGCACCTCGGCGATGTCCCGCTTCACGGCTGCGAGGTCCAGGGCCTCGAACGCGGCCGCGTAGTCGAACTCCTCGCCCAGGGGATTGGCCACGGCGGGGTTCTTGGCGAGGATCTTCAGGTTGAGGCGTTCCGGCCACCACTGGCGGTTTCCGCCGCCCTGGGTCGGGTGCGCGGCGCGCCCGTGCGCGACGGGACAGCCACCTCCGCCCTCCGTTTTGGCGTCTACGACGATTGCATCGTGGTTCTCAGACATGGGAATCCTTCCGGACCAGGCGGATCGCGGTCTCGACGCCGAGGTGGTCACGTCCTGGACGGTCTCGAATGACTCCTGCCGCTTTGGGGTCATTCATCCTCTTGGCTATCAACAGAACCGATCCTACGATGGACAGAGTCCAAGTCAAGACGGACACCAAGCCAATATCTCATCGGAGAGCCGACATGAGTGATCTGCTGGAACGGCTGCGGGGGCGCGGATGGCGGCTGACGTCCCAGCGGCGCGTCGTCGCGGAGGTCCTCGACGGCGAACACGTGCACCTGACGGCCGACGAGGTGCACGCCCGCGCGGCGCAGCGGCTGCCCGAGATCTCCCGGGCCACCGTCTACAACGCGCTGGGCGAGCTGGTGTCCCTCGGCGAGGTCGTCGAGGTCTCCACGGACGGCCGCGCGAAGCGGTACGACCCCAACGCGCACCACCCCCACCAGCACCTGGTGTGCTCCGGCTGCGGCCTCATCCGCGACGTCCACCCGACCGGCAGCCCGCTGGCCGTCCTCCCCGCGCAGGAACGGTTCGGCTTCACGGTGTCCGGCGTCGAGGTCACCTACCGGGGTCTGTGCCCGTCCTGCGCGTAGCCCCGGCCTGCACCCTCACGGCCACCGGCAGCTCCCGGACGGCGTGGAACCTGAAGGTGGTGGTCCAGGGCACGTCCTGCGCGGGGCATGCGAGCCGGAGGGACGGCAGGCGGCGCAGGAGCGCGCCGAGGGCCAGCGACACCTGCATACGGGCCAGCGGCGCACCGAGGCAGTAGTGGAGCCCGTGGCCGAGCGAGAGGTGGGCCTTGTCCGCCCGGTCGAGGTCGAACCGGTCGGGCGCGGGGTAGCGCGCCGGGTCGCGGTGGGCGGCGGCCAGGGAGAACAGCACGGTGTCGCCGGCGGGGATCCGTACGCCGCCGATGTCGACGGGCTCGGTCGGGAACCGCCGGATCGCGGTGTGGTTGGGGTGGGAGTGGCGCAAGAGCTCCTCCACGGCCTGGGGCAGCAGCTCCGGCCGGGCCCGCAGGGCCGCCAGCTCCCGGGGGTGCGTGAGCAGCGTGAGGAGGCCGTTGCCCAGGAGGTGCTGGACGTTCTCGCTCCCCGCCATCAGCAGGAGGAAGGCCAGCGAGACCAGCTCGTTCTCGGTGAGCCGGTCCTCGTCGTCCCGGGCCGCGATCAGGTCCGACAGCATGTCCTCACCGGGGTGGGCGCGCCGCCGCGCCACCAGGTCGAGCAGGAACTCGTGGATGGCCCCGATCGCGGAGCCGAGGTCCTCCCGCGACGCCGGCGCGAGCATGGCGGCGACCCACCCGGAGAAGGCCTCCCGGTCGGCCTCGGGCACGGCCAGCAGCTCCCCGATGACCGTGAGGGGCAGCGGCCTGGCGAGGTGCTCGACCACGTCGGCCCGGCCCTCGGCCGCCATGCGCTCCTCCAGCCGGTCGATCCGCGCGTCGACCGCCGCCTGGACGGAGCCGCGCAGGCGCTCCACGTGGCGGGGGGTGAACCCCTGGGACACCAGGCGGCGCAGCCGCAGGTGGTCCTCCGCGTCCAGGTTCAGCAGGTTCGCGTCCAGCGCCGGGGGCAGGGAGAAGCCCTTGAAGCCCGTTCCGGAGTGCCTCTTGTCGACGGACAGCCGGGGGTCGGCGAGGCCCCGGCGGACATCGGCCTCCCGGGTCACCAGCCATACCGGCGAGCCGTCCGGCAGCGCCACGCGGTGCACGGAACCCTTCTCGCGCAGCTGCGCGTACATGGCGTGGGGATCGGCCGGGAAGTCGCTTCCGAAGGGCTGCGGAAGGGCCGTCGGGGCGGTGTTCAGGGTCATGCGGGTTCCTTGCGTGGTGTGCCGGGGGCTTCGGGCCGGCCGGCGTAGCGGACGGCGAGGGGCGAGGACATGGCACGGGCGAGCCTGCGCTGGAAGGCGAGCTCGGCCGCGAGGTCGCCGGGGGCCGCGGCCATGGGCGTCTGCGGCTGGCGCTGGGGCGCGAGGTCGCGGCGCTTGGCGTCGATCGCGTTCCTGAGCTGGGCCGCCTCCACCACGGCCGCCAGCTCCTCGCCGCGCAGACCGGCCCGCTCCGCGTCCTGCCGGGCCAGCTCGGCCACGTCCGCGTCCATCCAGGTGCGCAGGGCCCACTGGGCGTCGCGGATCTCGATCACCATGCGGTACAGGCGCGTGCGGCGGTCCAGGGCCCGGGTGAACGGCAGGACGGGTTCCGGTACGTGCTCGGTGAGGCTGCGGTGCAGGGGGCTCAGCGCGCGGTGGGCGATCCGGTGGCCGATCCGGTCGCGCAGGGAGGTGAGGTGCGGGCCCCAGTCCGGCAGGATCCAGCCGATCGTCTGGACGATCACGGCGATGGCCACGCCGATCTGTGCGACGGGCTCCCAGGCGCGTCCGTCGTGGCCGAGCTGGGCCGCGACGACGTCGGCGGTCCGGGCCCCCGTGTAGACGAGCGCGAAGGGCAGGGCGAGGGCGACCATGCGAAGGCCGCGGCGCAGCCACGGCGAGGGCGCGATCCTGGCGTACCGCAGGCCCATCACCCCGACCTGGACCTGGTTCGCGGTGAAGGCGGCGAGGTAGACCACGAGGTAGGCGGGGGTGAACTGGGCCCGCGCGACGGCGAAGTCGTGCGGCGCCTCGCCGTGGGCCGTCGCCGCGAAGAACAGCACCCCCATGGTCACCAGCACCAGGCCCAGGGCCACCACGCGGGGGACGGCCTTGCGGCGGGCGGCCTGCGGCCCGTGGCTGAAGTGCAGCAGCACGAGCTGTTGGCACACGGTCATGACGACCACGCAGCTCTGGGTCAGCAGGCCGGCGAAGTTCTCGATCCCGGCGAGCTCGCTGACCCGCACCCAGACCGACGGCGTGGACACGGTGAAGATGACGAAGAGCAGCGCGAAGTTGGCGACCAGGGCCACCTGGGGGACCGAGCGGTCCGTCCTGAGCACCCGGGCCTTGTAGAGGAGCGCCGCGAGGGCCACCGCCGAACAGAGCGGGTAGAGGATGGTGTTCACGCCGGGTCCCGGGCCGCGGGCGATTCCAGCGAGCTCAGCCGCTCGGCGATGTCCCGGGCCTGCGGGGGCACGGTCCAGGTGGGGTGGACGTTCCACGTGCCGATGAGCCCGCCGATCAGCGAACCCACCAGTTCGGCCTCGAGCTCGGCCTCGGAGTCGCCGTGTTCCCGTCCCATGACGCGCCGTACGAGCGCCGGGTCGAGCGAGGGCATCAGGAGCCGCGAGGCGTCGCCGCTCATGACGGGAGAGGTGTCGTGGTCGCAGACGACATGGCCGATCTCGTGGAGGATCACCTGCTGCTGGTGGACGGGTACCAGGCGCTCCTCGGCGAAGATGTAGTCGCGGGTCTCCGTCGAGACCCACAGTCCGTGCGGCCCGGTGGACGGCAGGGCGAGCGTGACGATGTGCACCTGCCGTCCGCGCAGGGTCCCGACGTAGTCGCACAGCTCGCCGATGGTCAGTTTCTGCCCGGGCGGCAGACGCAGGCCCCGCACCTTCTCCCGGCACCGCTCGGCCAGTGGGTTGGCGGGCGGGCCGCCGAGTTTCGATCGCCAGCGCACGACGATCACAGCACATCGACGCTGAGTGCTGCACCGCTGAACATCCTGATCCCCCCGGGTGATCGTCAGGAGTTCTACCCCAACACAGTTGTCCCGGTTGGTACAGGCGGGTTTGCGCCAGTACGGACCTGTCAAGAGGGGCTTCGCGTCAGTCGTCGGCGGGATCCGCGGATACCGGCGGGTCCTCCGCGAGGCCCTCCAACTCGCGGACCCGTTCGATCAGTTCGTTGATGGAGCGCAGGCTGCGCTCCGACAGGCCGGCGGTTCTGAGCGCGACCCGCTGGACCTGGGCGTCCCGCATCGCAGCCAGGAGGGCCAGTTCGGAGTTGACGGTGTCGGTCACCTCGTCGTCGAAGAAGTAGGCGGGGGGCACACCGAAGAACTTGGCCAGCCCCTCGATGTGGCGCAGCGTCGGGTTGTCGCGCTGGCCCTTGCGCAGCAACCAGATGTAGCTGCCCGAGATGGGGACGCCGGCCGCGGTGATGGCACGTGCGACCTCCTCGCCCGTGTAAGGCCCGCGGCCGGCCGGGGCCGTGCTGCTGAACAGGTGGTTCAGCTTGTCGGCCAGGCTGCCGGCCGGCTTGTCGTCGGGGTTGGTCATGCGCCGTGCCTCCATCTTCGAAGGCGCACTTTACCTTCGTGCTCGACGGGTCAGCCTGCCGTCCGTCCTCCCGTCACGAGCCGCAGCAGGCGCGGTGCGTGATCGGTGAGGTAGAAGTGGCCCCCCGGGAACACGTGCCGCGCGTACGCGCCGGTGGTGACCGAGGCCCACGCGTCGATCCGCCCGAGGTCCACCTGCGGATCCCGGTCCCCGGTCAGGGCGAGGACGTCGGCCCGCAGGGGCTGGGCGCCGGGGTCGGGCCGGTAGGTGTCGATCAGGAGGTAGTCGTTGCGGACGATGCCCAGCACCATCTCCCGCAGCTCCGGATCGTCCAGCACCGCCGAGCGGGTCCCGCCGAGCCGGGCCATGGACGCCATGAGCTGCTCGTCGTCGCGGACGGCCGGGGCGGCCGGTTCGCCGGGGGCCCGCAGCTCCCGCCCCGACACGCACAGCCGCGTGACGGAGCCGGAGCCCCGGGCCTCCAGCAGCCGCAGGGTCTCGTAGGCGACGGCGGCTCCCATGCTGTGGCCGAAGAACACCGTCTCGCGCGGGTCGGCCGGCCCGTCGGCCAGCGCCTCGGCCACCCCCTGTGCCAGCTGCGCCATCGCGGGGACCAGCGGCTCGGCCAGCCGGTTCTCCCGGCCCGGGTACTGGACGGCCTGCACGGCGAAGCCGGGGCCCAGGTGCTGCGCCCAGTGGCGGAAGAAGCTCGCGCTGCCGCCCGCGTGCGGGAAGACGACCACACGGGTCCGCGCGTCGGGGTCGGGCCCGTAGGGCACCAGCCAGGGGGACTTCCTGCTCATGGTGGTTCCGGCCAATCTGGCTAGCCGAGCACGGCTTCGCCGAGGTGGGTGAGGCGGTGGACGACGAGGTTGCTCTTGCGTTCGGTCGCCACCAGCCCCGACCGCCGGAGCACGCTGACGTGCTTGCTCGCGGAGGGTTTCGAGATGTGCAGGCGGCGGGAGATGTCACCGGTGGAGCTGGGTACGCGGACGCTTTCGAGGACGCTCGCCCGGGTGTGCCCGAGCAGCTCGCGCAGGGCGGCGGCGCCGTCCTCCTCGGCCTGCCACAGGGAGGAGGCGGACTCGGTGTCGAGCGGGACGTTGTAGACCAGGGTGGTCAGCCCCTGTCGTCCGCTCTCCGGGTCCAGGACGAGCGGGCGGCTGGCGAACAGGGAGGGCGCGAGGACGATGCCGTCGCCGGTGAGCCGTATCTCCCGCCGGCTCTGCCCGTTGTCCACCCGTAAGTAGGGGGCGTCCCAGTCGATCGTCGGGTGCAGCCGGTTGAGCGCGCTCTCCACGCCGCCCGACAGGGCCGTGCGCCCGAACAGCTCCCGCTCCGTCTCCAGGTGGCTGCGGATGCGCCCCCAGAACGGTTCGATGGCCGTGGCGTGGAAGTACCCCCCGGCGGGGGAGGGGCCGGTCGTGGTGCGGGGCGCGGGCGGCGGCGCGGACGCCGTGATCGTGGAGATGCGGCGCAGTCTTCGCTTCACCTTCCGGCGCCACTCGCTGAACTCGTCCTGGAGCGGCTCCGCGTATCTCAGCTCCGCGAGGCGCGATTCGAACTCCGCCCCCAGGGTGCCGATGAAGCGTATTCGCGACAGGTCCTCGACGGTCAGTCGGAGGGTAACCAACGCATTTCTCCTGATGTCAAAGCCATGCACGCGGTGACCCGCGCGCCCCCGATACCTTGCGCATCCACATGAGTTGACGACTGCCGACGAGCCTACAGTGATCAACCGGCCTCGGGGCAGGGTACTTTCGAGCCATCGGGGGCTGACATCGCGGAGTCCTGATCAGTCGGGTCCGGGCCACCTGAAGTACGTGCTCACCGCGTTGACTGCGGTACCGTGTCCGTCTCCCCGCCCACCTCCGCCACGGCCGGGGCCTGCGGGGGCCGGCGCATGACCGGACTCAGTACGGCCGACAGGGCGAGGACGCCCAGCAGGGCCGAGCAGGCCAGCAGTGTGACGGGCCGTCCACACAAGTCGAAGGCGGCGCCCCCGGCGAGCGGCGCGATCGCGGCGCCGCCCGCACTGCAGAGGTTGGCCACGCTCATCACCCGGCCGCGGTGGGTGTCCGGGGTCAGCAGCAGCTGGTGGGTCGTGAAGTAGGAGCTGGCGGTCGGCGCGGTGAAGGCCGTGACCCCCAGCAGGATCCCCGGCGTGTAGCTGCCCGGCAGCAGCGCGATCCCCGCGGTCAGCGCGGCGAAGAGCCACAGGACCAGGAAGATGGGACGGGAGCCGGTCAGGACCCGCTGGAGCCGCGGCGCGGCCAGCGCGCCCAGCAGCCCGCCGACCCCCAGGAGCGCGGCCATGACGCCGACCAGGCCCGAGCTCATCCCGCTCGTCTTCGCCGACGCGATCACGACGAAGTACACCGCCCCGTAGAAGAAGTTCGTGACCGTGGCGTAGAGCAGGCCCAGCCGGAGGAAGGGCTGACCGCAGATCCAGCGGACGCCGTCCACCAGGTCCCGGGCGGACCACTTGCGGGACCCCTTCCGCCCCGCCGGCGGCTGCGGCGTGATGAAGAGCAGCAGGACGAAGCTGATCGCGTGGGCGACGCCGCCGAAGGCGAACGGCAGCGCGTTGCGCATCGCCTGCAGGAAGCCGCCCGCCGAGGTGCCGACGAGCTGGCCGGCGTACGTGCGCGCCGCGTTCATCGCGACGGCGCCGGACAGTTCCTCCCGGGGGACCAGGGCCGGCACCATCGCCGCGCCCGCGGCGAGCAGCACCGCGGTGGCCGCACCGCTCACCAGGGCCAGCAGCACCAGGACCGGCAGCGAGGCCACCTCCACCCACAAGGACAGTGCCGTGACGCCGAACACCGCCACCAGCACCCCCTCGCACCAGAGCATCACCGACCGCCGGTCGTACCGGTCGGCCACGGCGCCCGCCGGCAGGCCGGCGAGCAGCATGGCGACGGCGTCGACGAACGCGATGACACCCGCCTGCGAGGGGGACCCGGTGATCGTCAGCACCAGCAGGGGCAGCGCGATCAGGGAGGTGCTGTAGGCGAACTCGCTGACCGTCTGGCTCGCCCACAGCAGAGTGAAGTCCTTCCCGGCCATGTCAGCCCAGCACGCGGGAGCGGGACCGCGTGTGCACGTACGTGCGCCGCAGGTCGCGGACCACGCTGGTGCGCTTGAGCCACCGGTCCTCGCCGTCGTACCGGGGCACGAACACGTCCCGGCCGTGGACCACCCGGTAGTTGTCCAGGAAGACCGCCTCGCCCGGGCCGAGCACGACCCGCTCGGCGGAGGCGTTCAGCAGGTCGGCGCACTCCTCCATGGCCCGGCCGGCCTCCGCGTCACCGGGCAGCGCTCGGGTGAAGTCCGCGTCGATCCGCAGGTACGGGGCATCGGCGGGGCCGAACAGGACGGACGCCACCTCGTGTTCGCGCTCCTCCGGGGCGACGGGCCGGCCGCCGGAGTACCGGGGCGCTGTCGCGTG
This sequence comes from Streptomyces sp. NPDC048349, assembly GCF_040651925.1. Classification (NCBI taxonomy): domain Bacteria; kingdom Bacillati; phylum Actinomycetota; class Actinomycetes; order Kitasatosporales; family Streptomycetaceae; genus Streptomyces; species Streptomyces sp. NPDC048349. Next base: position 25,803 of record NZ_JBEZLA010000012.1, read on the forward strand.
CGAGTCGTCCGGGTAGAAGCGGAAGCGGTCCTGCCCCAGCACCTCCCGCAGCGGCTCCGGCAGCGAACGGGCGTCGAGCCCCGCCACGGTCGTGCCCACCCCGTCCGGGTTGCGCAGGCACATCAGGGCCACGTAGTCCCCCCGGCACGCGTGGAACACGTCCTCGGTGTGCAGGGTCAGCTGGGTCTCGCTGCTCGCGCTGGTCAGCGAGGACTCCTGGCCCTTGGCCGGGCAGACGTCGTGCACGAGGCGGCCGTTCTGCTGGTTCGCCCAGGCGAAGGGGTCACCGAGCACGGAGGCGACCAGCAGCAGCACCAGCTCCTCGCGGATCGCCGCCCCCTCCTTCTCGGCGACCTGCCAGCTCGCCGGGGTCGGCACGAGGTGCTCGTCGACGGGCAGGTTCGCCAGCGTGATGACGGGCTCCTCCGCGGTCCGGCAGGCCACGAGGAACTGCCGTATCCCCAGCGGCAGCCGCTCGGACTCCGCCCTGATCTCGTCGGCGAGGAGGAGCGGCTCCCAGCCCTGGTGGCCTGCGAGGAAGCGGTCCGCCAGAGCGGCCACCGCATCCGTTTCGTTCTGGTTCAAGACGTAGCGCGACACAGGAAGAACCCTTCAGTTGGCACGAGCCCGGCGGGCGATCTGCTCCAGTCCCTGCAGGAACCGGTCGGCCAGACCCTCGACGGTGGCGGTGCGGTGGTGGGCGGGGGAGTGGATCCAGTCGATCCGCAGCTCGCCGTCGACGACGGCCGCCACGATGTCGATCAGGTGCGGACGCGCGAGTCCGGGGGCCCGGTCGCGGCCCAGGGCCTCCAGGTGTCCGCGGACCAGCCCGTCGGGGTCGGCGGCCTGGTCCCACTGGCCCATGTAGTTGAAGCTCACGCGCGGCTGCTCCTGGTCCGCCAGCACCCGGCCGGGGCCGTCCGCGGCGGACAGGTGGCGCAGGGCGCCGTAGCCCAGGCCGCGTCCGGGAACGGCGCGCAGCAGGCGACGTACCGCCTTGAGCGCGGGCGCCCAGTCGCCGGCCGGGACGTCGAGGGTGACGGGGTGGATCGTGGTGAACCAGCCCACCGTGCGGGACAGGTCCACGTCCTCGAACAGCTCCTCGCGGCCGTGGCCCTCCAGCGCGACGGTCACCGCAGCTCCGGCCCAGTCGCCCAGCACCCGCCCCAGCACCGTCAGCAGCACGTCGTTGATCTGGGTGCGGAAGGCCCCCGGCACCCGCTTGAGCAGGTCGTCGGTCGCCTCCCGGCCCAGCCGGAGGGACACCACGGCGCCGCCGCCGTAGGTGTTGGCGCCCCCGCCGTCCTGCGGGACGGCGGGGGAGGCCGCGGCCCGCGTCCAGTACTCCACCTCGTGGTCGAGGCCGCCGGAGCGCACGTGGTCGGCCAGCCGCCCCGCCCACTGCCGGTAACTGCTGGTCCGCGGCCCGAGGTCGGCCGCGGCGCCGCCGGCGAGCTGCCCGTACGCGGTGGCCAGGTCCTCCAGGACCACCCGCCAGGAGACGCCGTCCATCACCAGGTGGTGCACGGCCAGGAACAGCTGCGGCAGCCGCTCTTCGCCCAGACCGAAGTAGACGCCCCGGACCAGGGACCCCGAGGCCAGCGCGAGCTGCTGCTGGGCGGCCAGGGCCGCCGCGTCGGCCGCCCGCTCCCGCGCGGCCGCGTCCGGTTCGCAGGACAGGTCGCACACGGCGAGCACGCCGCGCGGAGCGTCGCCGTACTCCTGCACCCACCCCTCGGGACCGCGGGTGAACCGCAGGCGCAGGGCGTCGTGCTGGGCGATCACCGCGTCCAGGGCCCGGCCGAGCAGTACGGGATCGGTGCCGGGGGCCAGTTCGACCCGTACCGACATCGCGTACTGGTCCGGGGTGACGGCCTCGTGCTGGTCGAAGAACCACCGCTGGATCGGCGTGAGTTCGACGGCGCCGCGCTCCGGTTCGACGGCCGCGGCGGGCGCCGAGCCCGCTGCGGCCACCGCGGCCTGCCCGGCCAGCGAGGCGATGGTCTGGTGCAGGAAGAGCATCCGGGAGGTCAGCTGCACCCCCTCCTGCCGGGCCAGCGAAACGACCTGGATGGACAGGATCGAGTCACCGCCGAGGTGGAAGAAGTTGTCGTGGACGCCGACGCGGTCGACCCCCAGCACCTGGGCCCAGATCCGGGCCAGGGCCTCCTCCACGCCGTTGCGCGGAGCGACGTACTCGGCGCCCGACGGGCCCGCCTGCGCCTCGGGAGCGGGCAGTGCGCGCCGGTCCACCTTCCCCGACGGCGACAGCGGCAGCGCCTCCAGCACCACGAACAGGGCCGGCACCATGTAGTCCGGAAGCGAGGCGGCGAGGTGCTCGCGCAGCTGCGCCGTGGACAGCTCGCCGCCGCCCACCAGGTAGGCGACGAGCCTGCGGTGTCCGTTCTCGTCCTGGTGGACGGTCACCACGGCCTCGCGGATGCCGGCGTGGCCCACCAGCGCCGCCTCGATCTCCCCGGGCTCGATGCGGAAGCCGCGCACCTTTACCTGGTCGTCGCTGCGGCCGAGGTGTTCCAGGGTGCCGTCCGCACGCCAGCGCGCCAGGTCGCCCGAGCGGTACATCCGCTCACCGGGGGCGCCGTACGGGTTGAGCGGGAAACGCTCGGCGGTCAGCTCGGGCCGGTTCAGGTAGCCGCGGGCCAGACCGCCGCCGGCCACGTGGATCTCACCGGGAACCCCCACGGGCACCGGCCTGCCCGAGGCGTCCAGCAGCAGCACCCGGTAGCCGGGCAGCGGCCGGCCGACCGGGATCCGGCCCCCGTCCGCCAGGTGGCCGGCCAGCACTTCCTGGAACGTGACGTGCACGGTGGTCTCGGTGATGCCGTACATGTTCACCAGCCGGGCCCGGCCCGACCCGTACCGGTCGAACCATGCCGTCAGGTGCTTGGGCTCCAGCGGCTCGCCGCCGAACACCACCCAGCGCAGCGCCGGCAGCTGCGCCCGGCCGCGCTCCGCCGCCGTGGCCACCAGCTCGCGGAACATCGACGGCGTCTGGCTGAACACCGTCACGCCCTCCGCCTCGAGCAGCGACCACATCGCCTCCGGACTGCGCGCCGCGTCCCGCGGCACGACCACCGCGCGGCCGCCCGTGACCAGGCACCCCCACAGCTCCCACACCGAGAAGTCGAAGGCGTAGCTGTGGAAGACCGTCCACACGTCCCGCTCGTCGAACCCGTACGCCGGGCGGCAGTTCTCCAGCAGGTGCAGCACCGACCGGTGTTCGACGGCCACGCCCTTGGGACGGCCCGTGGAACCGGAGGTGTAGATCACGTAGGCGAGGTCCGTGCCGGACACCGCGGTCTGCGGCGCCGTCCGCGGGAGCCGGCCGATCGCCGGCCCGTCGCCGTCCAGATCGACCACCACGGCACTCGTCGCCGGCAGCCGCCGCTCCAGGCCGCGGTGGGTGACCAGGATCTTCGTCCCGGAGTCCTGGACCATGTGCGCCAGCCGCTCCGCCGGGTAGGCGGGGTCCAGCGGTACGTAGGCGGCCCCGGACTTCAGGATGCCGAGCATGGCGACGGCCATGTCCACACCGCGCTCGACGGACAGGCCCACCAGCACCCCGGGGCCGGCCCCCAGCGACACCAGGTGGTGCGCGAGCCGGTTCGCCCGTTCGTCCAGCTCCCCGTACGACAGGGCGTCGGGCCCGCACGAGACGGCGGTCGCCGCCGGGTCGGCCGCGGCCCGGGCGGCGACCATCCCGTGCAGCGAACCCAGCGGAGCGGGCACACCGCCCGTGCGGTTCCACTCCCGCACCACCCGCTCGAACTCGCCGGACGCGAGCAGCGGGAGCTCGGCCACGGTCTGCTCCGGGGCCGCGGCGACGCCCGCCAGGACGGCCTTGACGTGCTCGGCGAACCGGCCGACCGTCTCCTCGTCGAACAGCTCGCTGCTGTACTCGACCAGGCCGCGCACCCCGTCGGCGTGCTCCTCGAACTCGACGGTGAGGTCGTACAGGGCGCTGTCGCGCTCCATCTCGAAGCCCGACGTGCGCAGCCCGGCCAGCTCCAGGTGGCTCCCCGGGGTGTTCTGCAGCACGACCATGACCTGGAACAGCGGGGTCCGGCTGGTGTCCCGCTCCTGCTGCACCGCCTCCACCACGCGTTCGAACGGCACCTCCTCGTGGGCGAAGGCCTCCAGCGCCGTCTCCCGGACCTGCCCGAGCAGCTCGCGGAACGGCATCGCGGGGTCGACCTGTGAGCGCAGCACCACGGTGTTCACCAGGAACCCGACGAGGTGCTCCAGCCCCGCGCGGCCGCGGCCCGCCGACGCCGTGCCGACGGCGATGTCCTGCTGTCCGGAGTACCGGGCGAACACCACCTTCAGCGCCGCCGTCAGGGCCATGAACAAGGTGGCCTCCTGCTCCCGCGCCACCTCCTTGACCCCCGCCACCACCTCGGCGGGCACCTCGAAGGTGACGGACCGGCCGCGCGCCGAGCGGACGGCCGGCCGCGGCCGGTCCGTGGGCAGCTCCAGCGGCGCGACCCCGTCCAGCCGGTCGCGCCACCACGCCAGCTGCTCCTCCAGCAGACCGCCGTCCTCCAGCCTGCCGCGCTGCCACGCGGCGAAGTCCGGGTACTGGACCGGGACGTCCGGCAGCTGCGCGGGCACCCCGCGCACCTGCGCCGCGTACAGCTCGCCCAGCTCCCGCGCAACGATCCCCATCGACCAGCCGTCGGTCACGATGTGGTGCATTCCGAGCACCAGCACGTGCCGGTCGTCGGCCATGCGCACCAGCAGCAGGCGCAACAGGGGGCCGTCCGCCAGGTCGAACGGCCGGTCCACCTCGGCGCGCACCAGGGAGCGCAGCCGCTCCTCGCGCTGCTCCTCGGGGACGTCCGACAGGTCGGCCGTGCGCCAGCCCGGTTCCAGGACCTCGTGGACCAGCTGCACCCCGCGGCCGTCGGCCAGGGCGAAGGTGGTGCGCAGGGCCTCGTGCCGGGCGACGAGCAGGCCGGCCGCGGTGCGCAGGGCGTCCGCGTGCAGCTCGCCCGCCAGCCGTACGGCCGCCGTCGAGTGGTACTCGGTGCTGTCCGCGTTGAAGTCCTGCAGGAACCACAGGCGCTGCTGCCCGAACGACATGGGCAGGCCGCCCGCACGGGACACCACCGGGATCGCCGGGCCCTCGGCCCCGGCCGTGCCGCCCGCCCCGTCGGCGTCGTCCGCCGGGACCAGCGCGGCCGCGAGTTCGGCGACCGTCGGGGCGTCGAACAGCAGCCGCGGCGAGACCTGGATGCCCAGCGCCTTGTGCGTACGGGAGACCACCAGGATCGCCAGGATCGAGTTGCCGCCCAGGTCGAAGAAGTTGTCGTGGACGCCGACGCGGGGCGCACCGAGCACCTCGGCCCACAGCGCGGCCAGGGTCTCCTCGGTCCCGGTCCGCGGCGCGACGTACTGCGTCTCCGGCTGCTCGCCCTCGGCGCTCGGGGCGGGCAGCGCCTTGCGGTCCACCTTGCCGTTCGGGGACAGCGGCAGCCGCTCCAGGCGGACGAAGGCGTCGGGCAGCATGTACTCGGGCAGCGAGGCCGACAGGGCGGTGCGCAGCTCGTTCGAGGTCAGCGCGCGGTCCGCGGTGTAGTGGGCGACGAGCCGCCGCACACCGGGGCTGTCCTCCCGTACGGACACCACGACCTGGCCCACCCCGGCCAGCCGGTCCAGCGCGGCCTCGATCTCGCCGAGCTCGATGCGGAACCCGCGGAGCTTGACCTGGTCGTCGGTCCGGCCGATGAACTGGAGCCGGCCGTCCGCCGTGCGGCGCACGAGGTCCCCGGTCCGGTACATGCGCGCCCCGGCCTCCCCGAACGGGCAGGCGACGAACCGCTCGGCCGTCAGCCCGGGCCGGTTCAGGTAGCCCCGGGACAGGACCGGGCCGGCGGCGTACAGCTCGCCCGCCACGCCCACCGGCACCGGACGCAGCTGCGGGTCGAGCACGAACAGCGAGGCGCCCGCGATCGGGCCGCCGATCGAGACGGTCTCGCCGTCCCCGCCTGCGAGGTGGTCGGCGACGGTGATCTGGATGGTCGCCTCGGTGGGCCCGTACTTGTTGGTCAGCGGCACGTCCCAGGCCGAGCGGACGGCGTCGGCCACCGACTTGGGCAGCGGCTCCCCGCCGACGAACAGCCGGCGCAGGGCGCGCGGCCTGCGGTCCAGCGGCAGCGCGCCCAGCAGCGAGGGGACGAACTGCGCGATGGTGATCCCGTACCGGTCCAGGACGTCGGCGAGCTCGAACGGATCCTTGGACACTTCGGTGGAGACCACATGTCCGGTGGCCCCCGAGAGCACCGACAGCATCAGCTCCCAGACCGACACGTCGAAGCTCATCGAGGTCCGCAGCAGCACCTTGTCGCTGGGGTCGACCGGATAGGCCCGATCCAGCCACGGCAACAGGTTCGCGGCGTTCGCGTGGGTCACCATGACGCCCTTGGGGCGGCCGGTCGACCCCGAGGTGTAGATGACGTAGGCCAGGTTCCCGCCCGTGAGCGCCACCCGGGGCGCCGTCACCGGGTGTGCCTCGAGGGCGGGCCGGTCGCCGTCCAGTTCCACCTCGGCGGCCCCCGACACCGGCAGCCGGTCCCGCAGCTCCCGCTGGGTCAGCAGGATGCCCATGCCGGAGTCGCGGACCATGAAGGCGAGGCGCTCGGCCGGATAGGCCGGGTCCAGCGGAACGTAGGTGGCTCCCGCCTTGAGGATGCCGAGCACGCCGAGCACCATCAGCGGGCCGCGCTCGACCGACAGGCCCACCAGCCGGTCCGGGCCGGCGCCCAGGCCGGCCAGGTGGTGCGCGAGCTGGTTCGCCCGCTCGTCCAGCTCCCGGTACGTCAAGGTGCCCTCGGCCCAGGAGACGGCCACGGCATCGGGGGTCCGGGCGGCCCACCGGGCGAACCGCTCGTGGAGGAACTCCCCCTGGCCCGGCTCGGCGCTCGCCGCGTTCCAGCCGCGGACCTCCTGCTCGAACTCCTCGTCGGACAGCATGGGCACGGCCGAGACCGCCCGCTGCGGATCGGCGGCCATGCCGGTCAGCAGGGTCTCCAGGTGGCCCGCCATGCGCTCGACCGTGGTCGCGTCCAGCAGCTCGGGGTCGTAGGCCAGCGAGTAGCCGAACCCGTCGCCCGCGTAGGCGCGCAGGACCAGCGGGAAGTTGGTGGTCTCGACGCTCTCCAGGTTCCGCAGCCGCAGCCCCTGGGCGACCGCCGTCCCGTCGGTCATCGGATAGTTCTCGAAGTTGACCAGGCTCTCGAAGAGCGGGGTGGCGCCCCCCAGCGGGCTCCAGCCCTGCACCCGCGTCAGCGGAACGTACTCGTACTGCGCCGCCTCCACCTGGGCGTCGTGGATCCGCCGGAGCCACTCGGCAACCGGCGCGGAGCCGTCGACCCCGACCCGCACCGGCAGGGTGCCCAGCGTCATGCCGACGATCGAGTCCACGCCCGGCAGATCGGCGGGCCGCCCGGAGACGGTCGCACCGAACAGCACGTCGTCACGGCCCGTGTACCGGGACAGCAGCAGGCCCCAGGCGCCCTGCACCAGCGCGTTCACCGTGATCCGCTGCCGCCGGGCGAAGGCCGTCAGCTCCGCCCCGGCCTGCGCGGAGAGCCGCCGCACCAGCCGGCCGGTGGACCGGGGCTGGTGGCCGGGGGCGGGCCGCCGGTCGAGGGGCAGCGGGGTGGGCTCCTCGAACCCGGCCAGCCGGCCGCGCCAGTACGCCTGTGCCTGCGTCAGGTCCTGGCCCTCCAGCCATTCCACGTACGCGCGGAAGGGCGTGCGGGCCGGCAGGACGGGGGTCCGGCCCGCCGCCAGCGCCTCGTGGGCCACGGAGAGCGCGGAGAGCATCTGGAAGGTGCTCCAGCCGTCCAGCAGCACGTGGTGGGAGCTGCGGACCACCCGCACGCCGGTCTGCGACGTGCGGATCAGGGCGAGCCGGGCCAGCGGAGCCGTGCCCAGGTCCAGCCCCCGGGCCCGGTCCTCGGCGAGGAAGCGCTCCAGCTCCGCACGGTGCTCGTGCTCCGGCAGCTCCCGCCAGTCCAGGTGGGTCACCGGCAGCACGGCGTGCCGGTTGACCACCATCAGCGGCCGGGGCACCCCCTCCCACACGAGCGAGCCGCGCAGCAGCTCCAGGTGGTCGGTGACGTACTGCCAGGCCGCCGCCAGCACCTCGACGTCGTCCACGTCGTCGAAGTCGAAGACCATCTGGTCGAAGTAGCCGGGGCCGCCGGGGTCGGCCAGGGTGTGGAAGAGCATCCCGGCCTGCGTCGGCGTCAGCGGGTAGACGTCCGCCACCGTGCGCCCGTCCCCGGCGATCCGGTCCACGGCGGCCTGGTCGAGGCCGGCCAGCGGGAAGTCGGAGGGGGTGGCGCCGCCGCTGCCCTCGGCCAGGCAGTGCGCGATGATCTCGCGCAGGGCCGTCAGGAACTCCCCGGCGAGCCGCTCGACGGTGGCCCGGTCGAAGACCTCACCGGAGTACGTCCAAGTGACGCCGAGCCGGCCGTCGTCGATCAGGCCGATGACGTCCAGCAGATACGGGCGCGGCTCCTCGGGGGCGTGGTCGAGACCCGAGGCGGCCACCCGCCCGCGGACCAGCCCGCCCCCGTCGGTCGTCCCGTGGAACTGGCCGAGGTAGTTGAAACTGATCTCCGGGAGCCGGTCGTCCCGCAGCGCGTGGCCGGGGCTGCCCGGCCGGGACAGGAAGCGCAGCGCGTCGTAGCCCAGGCCCCTTCCGGGGACCGCGCGCAGCTGCTCCTTCACCGACTTCAGGGCCTCGCCCCAGCCGGCGCCGTCGCCCGGCAGGGTGAGGGCGACCGGGAAGTGCGTGGTGAACCAGCCGACCGTACGGGAGAGGTCGAGGTGGTCGAAGAGCTCCTCGCGGCCGTGGCCCTCCAGGCCGACCACCACGCGGTCCCGGCCGGTCCAGCGGGCCATGGTCCGGCCCAGCGCCGCCATGAGCACGTCGTTGATCTGCGTGCGGTAGGAGGCGGGCACCCGGTGCAGCAGGGCCTCGGTCTCCTCCCGCCCGAGCAGCACCTCGACGGTCCGCTCGTGGGCGGTGGTGTTGGCCCCGTTGCGGTCGGTGGGCAGGGCGGGGGCGCCGTTCGGGTCCACCGCCCGCCAGTACGCGATCTCGGAGTCGAGACCGCCGGACCGCACGAGCTCGGCCAGCTGCCCGGACCACTGCCGGTAGCTGCTGGTCTTCGGGCCCAGGTCCACCGTCTTGCCCTCGGCGAGCCGGCCGTACGCGGCAGCCAGGTCGGCCAGCAGCACCCGCCAGGACACCCCGTCGACCACCAGGTGGTGGACGGCCAGCAGCAGCTGCGGCGCCCGGTCCGCGCCGGAGTCGAAGAACACGCCCCGCACCAGGGAGCCGGCGGCCAGGTCGTGGGACCGCTGGGCCGCCAGCGCGGCCCCGTGCATCACCGTGCGGCGCGAGGGCTCGTCCAGCCCGGTCAGGTCGCAGACGTCGAGCAGGCGGCCGGCGCCCGGGGCCGCGCCGCCGTACTCCTGGACCCATTCCCCGCCCTCGCGGCGGAACCGCATCCGCAGGGCGTCGTGGTGCGCGACGACGGCCTCCAGGGCGCGCCCCAGCAGCCCGCGGTCGGTGTCCGGGGCCAGCTCCACCTGCACCGACATCGCGTAGTGCTCCGGGGCCACGGTGTGCGCCGAGAAGAACCACCGCTGGATCGGGGTGAGTTCGGCCGCCCCCGGGCCCGTGTCCGGGGCGGCGGTGGACGGGTCCGCATCCTTGGTCACCACCGCGGCCAGCGCGGCGATGGTCTGGTGCACGAAGAGCTGCTTGGACGTGAGCCGGAAGCCGGCCTGGCGGACCCGGGAGACGACCTGGATCGACAGGATCGAATCGCCGCCGAGGTCGAAGAAGTTGTCGTGGATGCCGACCCGCTCCACACCGAGCGCCGCGGCCCAGGCGGCGGCCAGCACCTCCTCGGTCCCGTCGCGCGGGGCGGCGTACTCGGCGTCCGGCGCGGCGTCCTGCACCCCCGGCTCGGGCAGCGCCCGGCGGTCGACCTTGCCGCTCGGCGTCAGCGGCAGCCGCTCCAGCCTGACGAACGCCGCAGGCACCATGTAGTCGGGCAGCAGGCCGCCGAGGTGGCCGCGCAGGTCCGCCGGGGCCGGTTCCCCGCCGGTCACGAGATAGGCGACGAGCCTGCGCCGCCCGGAGGCCTCCTCCCGGGCGACGACGACCGCCTCCTCGACGGCCGGGTGCGACCGGACGGCCCTCTCCACCTCGCCGAGCTCCACCCGGAAGCCGCGGATCTTGACCTGGTCGTCGGCCCGGCCGAGGAACTCCAGGTCGCCGCCGGGCAGCCGGCGGGCCCGGTCGCCCGTGCGGTAGAGGCGGTCGCCCGCCACGAACGGGCTCGGCCGGAACCGCTCGGCGGTCTGCTCCTCGTTGCCGTGGTAGCCGCGGCCCACGCCCGCGCCGCCGATCCAGATCTCACCGGGCACCCCGACCGGCACCACCCGCATCCCCGCGTCCAGCACGTAGACGCGGGTGTTCGGCAGCGGCCGGCCGACCGGTACGAAGACCCCGTCGCCCAGCGAGTCCGGCCGGGGCAGGAACACCGTCGAGTCGATGGTGGCCTCGGTGCCGCCGTAGGCGTTGACGACCAGCGTGCCGGGATCGATCCGGCGCAGCAGCTCCCGGCAGTCCTCGACCCGCCAGCCCTCGGAGCCCACCGAGATCAGCCGCAGCGGGGGGAACGCGCTGCCCTGGCGGGCGCATTCGGCCAGCACGGCGTTCAGCAGGGACGGGACGATCTCCAGCCCGGTGGCGCCGGTCCGCTCGATCAGGGCGAGCAGCGCGGGCGGGTCGGTGGTCACGTCCCGGGAGGCGATGATCAGGGCGCCACCGAACGGCAGCGAGCGGATGAGGTCGGCGAAGAACAGGTCGACGGAGATGCTGGACACGGACAGGAAGCGCAGTCCCAGGTGGGACAGTCCGTACTGCTCGTCCCAGGCCGCGCAGATGTGCGTCGCGTTGCGGTGCTCGATCGCCACGCCCTTGGGGCGGCCCGTCGAGCCCGAGGTGTAGATGACGTAGGCCAGGTCCGAGGGGGAGACGGGGGCGTCGGGTGCGGTGGCGGGGGCCGCGGCGATCGTGTCGCGGTCGGCCGTCAGGTCGACGAGGGAGGCGCCGGACTCCGGGAGCCGTCCGCGGACCGCCTCCTCGGTGACCACCAGGGCCGCCCCCGAGTCGTGCAGCATGTGCGCGAGGCGGTCGGCGGGATAGTCCGGGTCGAGCGGCACGTACGCCGCCCCCGCCTTGAGGACGCCCAGCACGCCGACCGCCATGGCGGTGCCGCGCGGCACGCACAGGCCGACCGGCGTGCCCGCTCCCGCCCCCCGGTCCCGCAGGACGTGGGCCAGCCGGTTGGCGCGCTCGTCCAGTTCGCGATAGCTGAGGGTCGCGTCGTCGGCGAGGACGGCCACGGCGTCGGGGGTGCGGGCCGCCTGGGCGGCCACCCGCTCGTGGATCGGCGCCGGATCCCCGCCGTCGTGCTCCGTCGCGTTCCACTCCTCGACCGCCTGGCGGTACTCGCCGTCCGTCAGCATCGGCAGTTCCGCGAGGGCCCGGCCGGGGTCCGCGGCGGCCGAGGCCAGCAGGGTGGTCAGATGGCCGGCCAGCCGGGCGGCCGTCTCCTCGTCGAAGAGTTCGGTGCTGTACTCGATCAGGCCGAGCAGCGCGCCCTCGCGCGCCTCGAACTCCACGGTGAGGTCGCACAGCGAGGCGTCCCGGTCCAGCGGGTACGGCGCCGCGGCGACACCGGGGAAGGCGACCGAGCCGGCCGGGGTGTTGTGCAGCACCACCATCGCCTGGACCAGCGGGGTACGGCTGGGGTCGCGCTCCGGAGCGAGGGCCTCCACCAGCCGGTCGAAGGGCACGTCCTCGTGGGCGAAGGCGTCCAGGACGGTCTCCTTGACCTGGCCGAGGAGCTCGTCGAAGGTCATCTCCGGCGCCACCCGGGAACGCAGCACCACCGTGTTGACCAGGAAGCCGACCAGGTGCTCCAGCTCCTCCTCGCGGCGGCCGGAGGAGGAGGTGCCCAGCGCGATGTCCTCCTGGCCCGACCAGCGGGCCAGGACCGTGCCCACCGCCGCGGTCAGCACCATGAACAGCGTCGCGCCGCGCGAACGGGCCAGTTCCGCCACCGCGTCGAGCGTCGCTCCCGGCACCTCGAACCGCAGCGCCGCACCGGCCGAGGACCGTACGGCCGGCCGCGGCCGGTCGGTGGGCAGCTCCAGCGGGGCGAGCCCCGCCAGCCGCTCCCGCCACCAGGCGAGCTCCTCGGCGAGCAGCTCCCCGCTCTCGAGCCGGCCGCGCTGCCAGGCGGCGAAGTCCGGGTACTGCAGCGGTACGTCGGCCAGCCGCGCGGGGCGGCCCTCGACCCGGGCCGCGTACAGCTCGCCCCATTCGCGGGCGGCGATCCCCATGGACCAGCCGTCGGTCACGATGTGGTGCATCCCCAGCACGCACACGTGCTCGGTGCCGGACAGCCGCACCAGGAGCACCCGTACCAGCGGGCCGCCCTCGAGGTCGTACGGGCGGCCCATCTCGTCCCGCACCCGTTCGCGCACCTGCGCCTCGCGGTCGGCCGGGCCGGTGTCCGACACGTCCACGAAGGCCCACTCGGGAACCAGGCCGGGGCGCAGGATCTGCACGCCGGCGCCGTCGGCCAGGCCGAAGGTGGTGTGCAGGGCCTCGTGCCGGGCCATCAGGTCGCCCACCGCCGCACGCAGCGCTCCGGCGTCCAGCGGGCCGGTCAGGCGCAGCGCCTGCGCCAGGTGGTAGTCGGCGCCGCCCGGGGCGAAGTCCTCCATGAACCACAGGCGTTGCTGCCCGTAGGACATGGGGAGGGTCTCGGAGCGCGGGACGCGGGGAACCGCGAGGCCGCTCGGGGCCGGGGAGCGGCCGGCCAGACGCTCGGCGAGGGCCGCGCGCAGATGGTCGGGGAGCGCGGCGATCCGGTTCTCGCGCGAAGACGGCGTGTTCATGGAGTCTCCTAGAGGACGTGGGCGCCGGGGCGCGCCACGGAGCGTGTGCTCGGGTGGGGAAGGGGCGGGGCGGCGAGGCGAGGGCCCCGCGTCACGGAGCGGCGTCGCCGCCCTCCAGCTCCGCGAGGATCCGGTCCTCGATCTCGTGCGCGGTCTCGGCGACCGTCGGCCGGTCGAACAGGGTCCTGGGTGAAAGGTCGGTCAGGAAGGCGGCGTTGATGCGCGAGGCCATCCGCACCGCCAGGAGCGAATCGCCGCCGGAGGCGAAGAAGTCGTCGTGCACGCCGACGGGTTCGACGCCGAGCAGCTCCTGCCAGATCCGCACCAGCGCCTCCTCGGTCGCCGTGCGCGGGGCTGCGTACGCCCTCCCGCCGGCGACCCGGCCCTGCGGGGCCGGCAGGGCCCCCCGGTCCACCTTGCCGCTCGGTGTCAGCGGCAGCTCGTCCAGCGGGAGGAACACGGCGGGCACCATGAACTCCGGCAGGAGCGCCAGCAGATGGGCGCGCAGTTCCGCCGGGTCGGGATCGCTCCACCCGGGCGCCACGACGTGGCCGACCAGGAAGGTGCGGTCGTCGTCCGCATGGGCGGTGACCGCCGCGTCCGCGATCCGCGGGTGCGTGACGAGTGCGGCCTCGATCTCGCCGGTCTCGATCCGGAAGCCGCGGATCTTGACCTGCCCGTCCGCGCGCCCCAGGTACACCAGTGCGCCGTCGGCCCGCCACCGCGCGAGGTCACCCGAGCGGTAGGCGCGTTCCCCGGGCCCGCCGAAGGGGTGCGCGGGGAACCGCTCCCCGGTCAGCTCCGGCCGGCCCAGGTAGCCGCGGGCCAGACCCGCACCGGCGATGTACAGCTCGCCCGTGACCCCGACCGGCACCGGCCGGCCCGCGGGATCGAGCAGCAGGACCTGGTAGCCCGGCAGGGGCCGTCCCACGGGCATGGGGCCGCCGTCCGCCACGTCCCGGGCCGTGATCTCCTGGCGCGTCACGTACACCGTGGCCTCGGTCGGGCCGTACATGTTCACCAGCCGGGCCGGCCCGCCGCCGAACCGGTCGAACCACGTGTTCAGGTGCTTGGGCTCCAGCGCCTCGCCCGCCAGGATCACCCAGCGCAGGTCCGGCAGGCCGGGGCTGCCGGCCGCGGCCGCGCTCTCCACCAGGGCGCGGAACATGGAGGGGGTCTGGCACAGCACCGTGACCCCCTCCTCGCGCAGGAGCGCCCAGGCGGCCTCGGGCTGCCGGGCCCAGTCCGGGTCGACGAGCACCAGGCGGCCGCCCGAGGACAGGCAGCCCCACATCTCCCACACGGAGACGTCGAAGGCGTAGCTGTGGAAGGCGCTCCACACGTCGTGCTCGCCGAATCCGTAGGCCGGCCGGGTGTTCTCGAGCAGGTTCAGCACCGAACGGTGCTCGACCGCCACGCCCTTGGGCCGTCCCGTCGAGCCCGAGGTGTAGATGACGTACGCGAGGTCCTCGCCGGACACCGCGACCTCGGGGGCGGACGCCGGACGCACGGCCAGGGCCGCCCGGTCGCCGTGCAGATCGACCACGGTCACGCCCTCCGGGGCCGCCCCGGAGGGACCGCTGCCGTCGGCGACCAGGATTCCCGCACCCGAGTCGCGCAGCATGAACGCGAGCCGCTCCGCCGGATACGCCGGGTCCAGCGGCACGTACGCCGCACCCGACTTCATGATGCCGAGGAGCCCCGTCACGAGCTCGATGCCGCGCCCGGCCGACAGCCCCACCGTCCTGCCCGGACCCGCTCCCAGGGAGACGAGGTGGTGGGCGAGCCGGTTGGCCTCCTCGTCCAGCTCCCGGTAGGTCAGCGACCGGCCGCGGGCCGAGACCGCCACCGCGTCCGGGGTGGCGGCCGCCTGCCGGCCGATCCGCTCGTGCAGGCAGCCGTCCGCAACGGCGGGCCGCTCGGGCGCGCTCCAGGTGCGCACCACCCGCTCGAACTCGCCCTCGTCGAGCATCGGCACGTCGGCGACGGTCCGCCCGGACGTGCCGCCCTCCTCGGCGAGCCCGGCCAGCAGGGCGGTGAAGTGCCCCGCCAGGTGCCGGATGGTGGCCCCGTCGAACAGAGCGGGGTCGTAGGCCAGCGTGAAGGCGAACGCCTCGTCGGTGTAGGCCAGCAGGTTCAGCGGGAAGCTGGTGATGTCCATGCCCTCCAGCCCCTTGAGCACCAGGCCGCTGTCCCCGGTGGGCCGGTCCTCCCTGGGATAGTTCTCGAAGACGACCAGGCTCTCGAACAGGCTGGTGCCGGGGGCGGCATCGCTCCAGCCCCTGATCCGCGGCAGCGCCACGTAGTCGTACTGGCGCGCCTCCACCTGCTCGCGCTGGAGCCGGTCCAGCCACTCGGCCACCGGCGCCCCGCCGTCGACGTCCACCCGCACCGGCAGCGTGTTGATCAGCATGCCCGCGATCGAGTCCGCACCGGGCAGGTCCGCGGGCCGGCCCGAGACGGTCGCGCCGAAGACCACGTCGCGCTCACCGGAGTACCGGGACAGCAGCAGGGCCCAGGCCGCCTGGACCAGCGTGTTGACGGTCAGCCGGCGGCTGCGGGCGAAGGCGAACAGCTCCTCGGACGCGGCAGGGGACAGGCGGGTCGCGAGCCGCCCGGTGGAGCGTGCCGAGTGGCTCGCCCGCGGGCTGCGGTCGTACGGCAGCGCCGTCGGCCCGGCGGCCCCGGCCAGCCGCTCGCGCCAGTAGGACTCCGCCTGCGCCGGGTCCTGCCGCTCCAGCCACTCGACGTACGAGCGGAACGGCTGCCGGACGGGCGCCGCCGCGGCCGCCCCGCCCGCTGCGAGCGCACCGTAGGCGCTGTGCGTCTGGCTCAGGACGGAGAAGGCGCTCCAGCCGTCGAGCAGCAGGTGGTGGAAGGAGCACACCACGCGCACCGAGCTGTCCGTGAGCCGGATCAGCACCAGCCGCATCAGCGGGGCCGCCGACAGGTCCAGCCCGCGGTCCCGCTCCGCGGCGAGGAGGCCCGCGAGCGCCCGCTCCTGTTCCCCCTCGGTCCGCCCGCGCCAGTCCAGCCGCTCCACGGGCAGCGCGGCACGGCGCCGCACCACCATCAGGGGCCGCTCCACGCCCTCCCAGACCACGTGGGCGCGCAGCACGCCCAGCTGGTCGGCGGTCTGCTGCCAGGCCGCGGCCAGCAGGCCGGGGTCGCCGACCCCTTCGAGCACGTAGGTCATCTGCTCGAAGTAGGTGGGGGAGGCCGGGTCGGCGAGGGTGTGGAACAGCATGCCGGCCTGCATCGGGGTCAGCGGGTGGATGTCCTCCACGTCCCGGCCGTCGCCCGCGATCCGGTCCACGGCGGCCTGGTCGAGGCCGGCCAGCGGGAAGTCGGAGGGAGTGGCGCCGCCGCTGCCCTCGGCCAGGCAGTGCGCGATGATCCCGCGCAGGGCCGTCAGGAACTCCCCGGCGAGCCGCTCGACCGTTTCGGCGGTGTGGTTGCCGGGGGAGTGGATCCAGTCGATCCGCAGCTCGCCGTCACCGACCGCGGCCACGATGTCGATCAGGTGCGGGCGGGACAGGGCGTCGGCCTGGTCCCGGCCCGGTGCGGGCAGCCGCTTGCGG
The DNA here is from genome assembly GCF_040651925.1 of Streptomyces sp. NPDC048349. Lineage (NCBI taxonomy): Bacteria > Bacillati > Actinomycetota > Actinomycetes > Kitasatosporales > Streptomycetaceae > Streptomyces > Streptomyces sp. NPDC048349. Next base: position 42,404 of record NZ_JBEZLA010000012.1, read on the forward strand.
ATCAGCCCGTCCGTGCTGGTCGAACCGTCCCACTGCCCCAGGTAGTTGAAGCTGATCGCCGGCCCGGCGGCCCCGTCGGCCCCGTCGGCGAGGAGGCCGGAGCCCTCCGGAACCAGATGGCGCAGCGCCCCGTGTCCCAGACCGCGGTGCGGGATGGCGCGGACGCCCTCCTTCACGGACTTCAGGCCGCTGCCCCAGTCCTCGCCGGGCACGTCGAGGCAGACCGGGAAGGCGGTGGTGAACCAGCCCACGGTGCGGGACAGGTCGATGTCCTCGAACAGGTCCTCCCGCCCGTGCCCCTCCAGCGCGATGGTGACCGGCGCACCGGCCCACCGGTGCAGGACGCGGCCCAGCGCCGTCAGCAGCACGTCGTTGATCTGGGTGCGGTAGGCGGACGGCACCTGGTGCAGCAGCGCCTTCGTCTCGGCCCTGCCGAGCACGGTGCAGATGCTCGAGGAGGAGCCGAACGTGTTCGGCGCCGTCCCGTCGCGCGGCACGGCGGCGCCCGCCGGAACGCCGTTCCAGTACGGCAGTTCGGCCGCGAAGCCGCCCCCGCGGGCGTGCTCGGCCAGCCGCCGGGCCCACTGCTGGTAGCTGCTGGTCCGGACGGCCGGCTCGATGGGACGGCCCTGTGCGAGCCGGGCGTAGGCGGCCGTGAGGTCCTCGAGGAGCACGCGCCAGGAGACGCCGTCCATGACGAGGTGGTGCGCGGTGAGGAACAGGCGCGGCAGCCGTCCCGCGCCCAGCCGGAAGAACACGCCCTTCAGCAGGCGACCGGTGCCGAGGTCCAGCGAGCGCTGCACGGCGAGCGCGGCCTCGTCGAGGGCAGCGCCCTGCTCGGACTCCTCGAGGCCGGACAGGTCCCGCACGGTGAGCAGGGCCGTCGCGGCCGGCTCGCCGTACTCCTGGACCCACGCGCCGTCCTCGCGCGTCAGCCGCATGCGCAGGGCGTCGTGCCGGCCGGCCGCGGCGGACAGTGCCCGCTCCAGCAGGGCCGGGTCCGTGTCAAAGGCCAGCTCCAGCTGGACCGACATGGTGTAGTGGTCGGGGCCCTCGGGGTAATCCTCGAAGAACCGCCGCTGGATCGGGGTGAGTTCGACCCGCCCGGAGACCTCGGCGGGCTCGCTGCGGCCGTCGGTGACCACACCGGTGGCCGGGGCCAGGGTGGCGATGGTCTGGTGGACGAACAGCAGCTTCGAGGTCAGCTGCAGACCCGCCTGCCGGGCCCGCGAGACCACCTGGAGCGAGAGGATCGAGTCGCCGCCCAGGTCGAAGAAGTTGTCGCGGACCCCGACCCGCTCGACCCCGAGCACCTCGGACCACAGGGCGGCCAGGATCTCCTCGGTCGCGCCGGAGGGTGCCGCGTAGGCCGGACCGCCCGGCCGCGCGGCGGCGCCCTCCGGCTCCGGCAGGCGCCCGCGGTCCACCTTGCCGTTCGCGGTGAGCGGCAGCCGGTCCAGGGGCACGAACACCGAAGGCGCCATGTACTCGGGCAGCGAGGCGGCGAGGTGGGCGCGCAGCTCACCGGCGGGCACCTCCTGCCCGGACACGAGGTACGCCACCAGACGGCGGTGTCCCGAGTCCCCCTCGTACGGGACGACGACGGCGTCCGTCACGGCGGGGTGCTTCTTCAGCGCGTTCTCGACCTCCCCGAGTTCGATGCGGAACCCGCGGATCTTGACCTGGCCGTCGGCCCGGCCGAGGAACTCCACCGCGCCGTCCGACCGCCGGCGGGCGAGGTCGCCCGACCGGTACATCCGGGAGCCGGGGGCCCCGTACGGGTCGGCGACGAACTGCGCCGCGGTCAGGCCGGCCCGGCCGAGGTAGCCGCGGGCCAGGCCGGGACCGGCGATGTAGAGCTCTCCCGGCACACCGGCCGGGGCCGGCTCCAGGGCCGGCGTCAGCACGTACACCCGGGTGTTGCCGATCGGCGTGCCGATGGGCACCGGCGCGGCCGTGTCGAGGTCCGCGCCCAGCGCGTGCACCGTGGTGAGCGAGGTCGCCTCCGTCGGCCCGTAGCCGTTGAACAGCCGCAGGCGCGGATGGGCCGCCAGGACCCGGGCGCAGTGCTCGGCGGAGACCGTGTCGCCGCCGGCGATGACCTGGCGCAGCCCGCGCAGCGCCTGCACGTCGTCGTCGACGACTTGGTGGAACAGGCCTGCCGCGATGGCCAGATGGGTCACCCCGTGCTCCTCCAGGAACGCCCCCAGCTCGCTGCCGGTCGGCGCGGCCGGCGGATGCACGGCCAGTCGCGCACCGTGCAGCAGCGCCGCCCACACCTCGAGCGTCGAGGCGTCGAAGGACAGCGAGGCGAACTGGGCGACCGCGTCCCCCGGCCCGACGTCCAGGAAGCCGGACTCGCGGACCAGGCGCACCACCGACCGGTGCGAGGTCATGACCCCCTTGGGGTGTCCGGTGGAACCGGACGTGTAGATCACGTAGGCGAGCCGGTCCGGGGAGAGCGCCACCTCGGGCGCCGTGTCCGGGAACCCGGCGGCCTCGCCCCGCGGACCGTCCACGGTGAGCACGCCGACGGCCGCGCCCGGAAGCCGGTCGCGCAGTCCCTCCCGAGTGACGAGCAGCCGGACACCGGCGTCCCGGACCATGTACGCGAGGCGCTGCTCCGGGTACCCGGGGTCCAGCGGGACGTACGCCGCCCCGGCCTTCAGCACGGCCAGCAGGGCCACCACGGCCTGAGCTCCCCGCTCCAGGCACAGCCCCACCAGCACCTCGGGGCCCGCGCCCGCGTCGGCCAGCCGGTGGGCGAGCCGGTTGGCGCGCGCGTCGAGCTCGCCGTAGGTCAGCCGCTCCGGGCCGTACACGAGGGCCACGGCGTCCGGCCGCTCGGCCGCGACGGCGGCGAACAGCTCCGGCAGGGAGGCCTCGGGCAGCGGGCGGTAAGTGTCGTTCCAGCCGTGGACGGCCTGTTCGAACTCGGCGCGGGTCAGCATCGGGAGGTCCGCCACGGACCGGCCGGGGTCCTCGCCGGCCGCGTCGAGGAGCACGGTGAGGTGCCCGGCGAGCCGGGCGACCGTCGCCTCGTCGAACAGGGCCGTGCTGTAGATGATCCGGCCGGCGACGCGCGCACCGTCCTCGGTGAACTCCAGGGTCAGGTCGAAGGGCGCGGCATGGTGCTCCACCGGCTGGGGGGAGACCTGGAGGCCGGGCATCCGCACCTCGCCCCTGGGGGCGTTCTGCAGGACCACCATCGTCTGGATCAGCGGGGTGCGGCCGGCGTCCCGCTCCGGCTGTACCACCTCCACCAGCCGCTCGAAGGGCAGGTCCTCGTGCGCGAACGCGTCGAGCACGGTCTCCTTGACCCGGTCGAGCAGCGCCCCGAAGGACGCCGCCGGGTCCACCCGCGAGCGCAGGACGACCGTGTTCACCAGGAAGCCGACGAGCTGCTCGAGATCACGGTGGCCGCGCCCGGAGGTCGCCGTGCCCACGGCGATGTCCTCCTGGCCGCAGTGCCGGGCGAAGACGGCCTTGACCGCGGCGGTGAGCACCATGAACAGGGTGGCGCTCCGCTCCCCGGCCAGGGCCCTCGCCCGGGCGACCGTCCCGGGCGCCAGCTCGAACAGGAACTCGGCGCCCGCCGTCGACCGCACGACCGGCCGGGGCCGGTCGGTGGGCAGCTCCAGCGGGGTGAGCCCCGCCAGCCGCTCCCGCCACCAGTCGGCCTGCCGCCCCACGACGCCGCTGTCCTCGATCCGGCCGCGCTGCCAGGCGGCGAAGTCGGCGTACTGCACGGGAGGTTCGGCCAGGTCGGCCCGCTCCCCGCGCACCCGGGCCGCGTACAGCTCGCCCAGTTCCCGTGACACCACCCCGGTGGACCAGCCGTCGGTGACGATGTGATGGATCCCCACGGCCAGGACGTGCTCCTCGGCCGACAGCCGTGCGAGCAGGACACGGACCAGCGGCCCGCTGCGCAGGTCGTACGGCCGGGCGTGCTCGGCGCGCACCAGCTCCCGCAGCCGGTCCTCGCGCAGCCCGTCGGCGACGCCGGACAGGTCGGCGGTGTTCCACCGGGGTGCGAGCGAGGCGTGGACCACCTGCACGCCCTGGCCGCCGACCACCCCGAAGGTGGTGCGCAGCGCCTCGTGGCGGTCGGTCAGGTCGGTGACGGCGGCGCGCATCGCCTCCGCGTCGATCCGCCCGGTCAGGCGCAGCCCGAAGGTGGTGTGGTACTCGGCGCTGCCGGGGTCGAAGTTCTCCAGGAACCACAGCCGCCGCTGCCCGTACGACATGGGCAGCAGGCCCTCGCGCGAGACCCGGGGAATGGAGACCTCCGCTCCCTGCTCGGCGGAGTCCACCGAGGCGGCGAGCGCGGCCACCGTGGGGGTGTCGAAGAGCACCCGCAGCGACAGCGTGATGCCCAGCGCCTCCCGCAGCCGGGCCGCGGCCCGCACGGAGAGGATCGAGTTGCCGCCCAGGGCGAAGAAGTCGTCGTGGACACCCACCTGATCGAGGTCGAGCACCTCGGCCCAGACGCCGGCGATGGTCTCCTCCACGGCGTTGCGCGGGGCGACGTACGCGCCGTCGGTGCCCTGTGCCGGACCGGGGGCGGGCAGCGCGCGGCGGTCGACCTTGCCGTTGGGGGTCAGCGGGAGGGAGTCGAGGACCACGACCGCCGAGGGGACCATGTACTCCGGCAGCCGCTCCGCCAGGTAGGCGCGCAGGGTCTCCGCGGCCAGCGGCGCCCGGCCGGAGGGCACCGCGTACGCCAGCAGGTTGGTGTTGTGCGTGATCACGACGGCCTGCGCCACGTCCGGCCGCCGGGCCAGCGCACTCTCGATCTCGCCGAGTTCGACGCGGAAGCCCCGCACCTTGACCTGGTCGTCCGCCCGGCCCAGGTACTCCAGGGTGCCGTCGCCCTTCCAGCGGGCCACGTCGCCGGTGCGGTACATGCGGCTGCCCGGTGCGCCGAAGGGGTCGGCGACGAAGCGCTCGGAGGTCAGTCCGGGGCGGCCGTGGTAGCCGCGCGCCAGTCCCGTCCCGGCGATGTAGAGCTCGCCGCGGACCCCGGCCGGCACGGGCCGCAGCGCACTGTCGAGCACGTGGATCCGGGTGTTGGCGATCGGGGCGCCGATCGGCGGCACGGCCGCGCCGCCGAGCGGGCCGCTCATCGTCGCGCACACGGTGCTCTCGGTGGGCCCGTACGCGTTGATCATCCGGCGGCCGGCGGACCAGCGCTCCACCAGGGCCCCCGTACTGGCCTCTCCGGCGACGACCAGGGTGGCGCCCTCGGGCAGACCGCGGCCTTCGGGCAGGACGGCCACGGTGGTGGGGGTCAGCGTGGCGTGCGTGACGCCGTGTTTGCGGGTGTAGGCGGCCAGCGGCTCGCCCGGCTGCAGCGCCTCCTCGGAGCCCATGACGAGCGCGGCCCCCGTGAGCACGCCCATGCAGATCTCCCAGAACGCCGCGTCGAAGCTGGCGGAGGCGAACTGCAGGACGCGGCTGTCCGGGGTGACGCCGAGGTGCGCGGCCTGCACGGCGGCCAGGTTGCCGATCCCCGCGTGCGAGACGAGGACGCCCTTGGGCCGTCCGGTGGAGCCCGAGGTGTAGATGACGTAGGCGAGGTCGTGCGGGGCGGGCGAGGTCTCGGGCGCGGTGTGCGGCCACTGCTCCAGCGCGGCGCGGTCGCGGTCCAGGTCGACCAGGACGGCGTCGGTCTGCGGGAGCCTGCCGACGAGGTGCTCCTGCGTCACGATCAGCGCGACCCCGGAGTCGCGGAGCATGTAACCCAGCCGCTCGGAGGGGTAGTTGGCGTCGAGGGGCACGTAGGCGGCGCCCGCCTTCATGATCCCGAGCAGCCCGGTGACCATCCTGGCGCTGCGCTCCACGCACAGGCCCACCAGCACGTCGCGGCCGGCGCCGCGGGCGGTCAGGTGGTGGGCGAGGCGGTTGGCCCGCTCGTCCAGTTCGCGGTACGTCAGCGAACCGTATTCGTCGATCACCGCCACGGCATCGGGGCGCGCCGCCACCTGGGCGGCGAAGAGCTCCGGGAAGGTGCCGGCGGGGACCTCGAGCGCGGTGGCGTTCCACTCGCGGGCCATCCGGTCGAACTCGGCGTCCGTGAGCAGCGGGAGGGTGGCGACGGCCTGCCCGGGGTCGGCGGCCGCGCCCGCCAGCAGCCGGTCGAGGTGGCCGCCCAGCCGGGCGGCCGTCGCGGCGTCGAACAGGGCCGTGCTGTAGTGGACGCGGCCCGAGAGCACCTCGCCCGCCTCGGTGAACTCCAGCGCGAGGTCGAGCGGGTCGTACGGCGCCCCGTGCGGGGTGTCCGCGCCCCGCAGGACGACCATGGTCTGGATGAAGGGGGTCACGCTGGTGTCCTGCTCCGGGGCCAGGGCCTCCACCAGCCGGCCGAAGGGCAGCCCGTCGTGGTCCAGGGCGTCCCGCACGGTCCGCCCCGCCCGGTCCACCAGCCGCACGAAGGGCTCCTGCGCGTCGACGGGGGCGCGCAGCACCACGGTGTGCCCGGTGCGCGGTGAGACCGTGCCGACCGCGACGTCCTCCTGACCGGAGTAGCGCGCGAACAGCGCCCACGCGGCGGCCGTCAGCACCTCCAGCAGGCCGGTGCCGGTGCGCTCGGCGAGCGCGCGCAGGGCGGCTGTCGTGTCCGAGGGGACCGTGAACGCGTGCGTGGACGTCGCGGTCGACCGGACGACGGGCCGCTGGCGGTCCAGTGCCAGGTCGAGCGGGGTGAGCCCGTCCAGCCGGTTCCGCCAGAACTCCACGTGCTCGGGCAGGGGCCGGCCAACCGGTGCAGCGGCGCGAGTCAAGCTGTGCCTCCATGAGGGACTGACCTCCGCGCCGGAGCCCGCGGCCGGTGGCCGCACGGGACGGGGGAAGTCGGAAGAAGAAGGGGACGAAGAGGTGCGCGGCCTTCAGGCCGCGGGGCGGTCGGCGCCGCGCAGGCGGGTGGCGGACCGGCCCGCCAGCTGCATCAGGTTCACGGCTCCGGTCGCGGGGTCCGGGACGAAGCGTCCGGGGTAGGGCGCGGCGGCGGTGTCGGTGCGCCGCGCACTGAAGTGGAGTCCGTCGTACAGCTCGAGGTCCGCGAGCAGACCGGACGGGTCGCTCAACCGGACGCCGTCGCCGTGGGGACGGACGGAGAAGACGGTGTCGCCGTTGGCGTACTCACCGAACAGCGGTGCCGGGTCCGCGAGGGGGCGGTCGGCGGTGGGGGAGGAGGGGCGGGCGCCCGAGTAGTCGGCGACGTCGAGGCCGAGCGTGCGCAGTTCCCGCAGGAGGTCGGGCCACATACGGGTTCCCGTGGTGGCGTTGGTGGTCAGCGCCACGGCCGCGCCGGACGCAGGGTGGAGGCGCAGGTGGCAGGTGGCGCCGTCCACGGTGCCGTCATGGCCCAGCCAGTGGCCGTCCGCCCCGTAGCGGGCGAGCCCCAGGGTCCAGCCGTCGGCCATCCCGAAGGCGTCGGCGGCGGGCTGCGGGGTGTGCATCTGGGCCCGGTCCTCGGGGCCCAGGAGGCTCTCGGCACCGTCGGCGGCACCGGTGTGCAGACGGGCGAAGGAGATCAGGTCCCGGGCGCTGCCGCACAGTCCGCCGGCCGGCGCCCAGGTGGGCGGCAGGTACAGGCCGACCGGCCGGGCCTGCCGCTCCCCGGGGCGGACGGCGTGCCCCTGCGCCGGTGTCGCGCCGTCGCTCGGGCCGGAGCCGTGCAGGAAGCGCGGCCGGATGTCCAGCGGGCCCAGCAGGAAGTCCCCCAGCGCGCTCTGCCAGGACGTGCCGGTGACCTCTTCGACGAGGCGGCCCAGCACGTTGTAGCCGGTGTTCGCGTAGCTGAAGGAGCTGCCGGGCGCGAGCAACAGGGGGAGTGCGGCGACGCTCGCCGCGTACCGCCGCAGCGACCGCTCACCGGGGTCGGGCAGCTGGTGGTCGGAAACCAGGCCGGCGGTGTGGGACAGCAGGTGGCGGGCGGTGACGGAACCCGCGGCCCCGTCCTTCGGCTGCCGGAACTCCGGCAGGACGTCCGCGAGCGGATCGTCGAGCCCGATGTCGCCGTCGGACGCGAGCTGGAGCACCAGGGTCGCGGTGAACGCCTTGGTGACGGAGCCGTAGGCGAACGCCGTCCCGCAGTCCACGGGCACATCGGTACCGGCCCGGGTGACGCCGGTGGCGACCGCAACCGACTCCGTCCCCGTGTCCACGGCGAGTTGGGCTCCGGGTACCGCGTGCTCCTGCGTCAACGTGCGCAGCAGGTCGGCGGCATGCCGCATGTTCATGTCCTCCCCCATCGCTCGACATCGCTCGACCGGCACTGCCCAGGCGGCACGGATGCGTGCGCGCAGTGCGTCGTACGGCACGCCGGCGGAAGGTGCAGACGGCGGCGGCCCGGAGGGTGTGCCACCGCTGTCGTGGCAGTCCTCCCACTGGTACGGCTATCCGCACCATCGAGGGTGTGGCTGCCCGTACCTCCACATCCTTGATCGAACGCATGGTCGTGGGCAAGGTGTTTCCCTGGGAGGAAAGTGCGCAGGTCAGAGCGCCTGTGGAGGGCGTCGGGCGGGCCCCGTGGGGCAGGGTGCGGCGCCGGCCCGGCCTAGGGTGGCGCGCATGTCGGCAACCCGATACGTCTATCTCGGCCCGGAGGGAACGTTCACCGAGGCCGCCCTGCACACCCTTCCCGAAGCGGCGACCAGGGAGCTCGTCCCCATGGTCTCGGTACCCGCGGCGCTGGACGCCGTCCGCGGCGGCGAGGCCGCCGCCGCCCTCGTACCGATCGAGAACTCCGTCGAGGGCGGGGTCACCACCACGATCGACGAACTCGCCCAGGGCGAACCGCTGATGATCTACCGCGAGGTGCGCCTGCCCATCGCCTTCGCCCTGCTGGTCCGCCCCGGCACGGTGCTCGGGGACATCAAGACCGTGACCGGCCACCCCGTCGCCCAGTCCCAGGTCAGGGGCTGGCTGCGGCGCCACCTCCCGTACGCGGTGTGGGAGTCGGCGTCCTCCAACGCCGACGGCGCCCGCCTGGTGCAGGAGGGCCGTTACGACGCGGCCTTCGCCGGGGAGTTCGCGGCGGCCCGCTACGGGCTGGAGGCCCTGGTCACCGAGATCCACGACGCCGAGAACGCCGAGACCCGGTTCGTGCTCGTCGGCCGGTCGGCCAGGCCCGCGGCGCCCACCGGGCGGGACAAGACCTCCGTGGTGGTCTGGCTCGGCGGTGACCGGCCCGGTGCCCTGCTCGACCTGCTCCAGGAGTTCGCCGTGCGGGGGGTCAGCCTGATGCTGATCCAGTCACGTCCCACGGGGGAGGGGATCGGCAACTACTGCTTCGTGATGGACGCCGCGGGCCACGTCACCGAACGGCGGGTCGGCGAGGCCCTGATGGGCCTGAAGCGGATCGCTCCGAAGGTCCGCTTCCTGGGCTCCTACCCGCTCGCCGGGGACCCCGGCGACGCCGTCGGCGTCCCGCGGCCCGGCACGGCCGAGGGCGACTTCACGGCCGTGGCCGACTGGCTGACGCGCATTCAGGACGGGCGGTACTGACCTCGTGCGGCCCCTGCGGCCCACGCGGCCCGTACGGAACCTGCCGCCGCCGTCCTCAGGCGGATCCGCCCCGCAGGTGGGCCAGGACGGCCAGGACCCGCCGGTTGCCCTCCGCCGGGTCCAGGTCCAGCTTCATGAAGATGTTGCTGGAGTGCTTGACCACCGAGGCCTCCGTGACGCTGAGCCGCTGCGCGATCGCCTGGTTGGTCAGTCCCTCGGCCATCAGCGTCAGCACCTCCCGCTCCCGGGGCGTGAGCCGGTTCAGCGGACGGCTCGCCGTCTGCTGCTGGAGCAGGACCCGGACCACCTCGGGGTCGATCACGGTCTGGCCCGCGGCGACCCGCCGCAGCGTGTCCAGGAACTCCGAGACCTCGCCGACCCGGTCCTTGAGCAGGTAGCCGAGCCCCGCCGCGCCCGTACCCCCGCCGCTGACCAGCTGGGTGGCGTACGCGGTGGCCACGTACTGGGACAGCACCAGGACGGGCAGCCGCGCGTGCCGGGCCCTCAGCTCCAGCGCGGCCTTGAGGCCCTCGTCCCGGAAGTCCGGCGGCATGCGGACATCGGTGATCACGATGTCGGGCAGCTCGGTGTCCACCGCGCGCGCCAGCGCCTGCGCGTCACCGACCGCGGCGACCACCTCGTGGCCGCTGCGGGTCAGGAGTTCGACGAGTCCTGCACGGAGCAGCACTGCGTCCTCGGCAAGGACTACGCGGAGCACGGGACCTCCACTCGGAGCTGGGTCGGACCGCCGACCGGGCTGGAGACCAGCAGCCGGCCCCGCAGGATCGCCATGCGGTCCGCCAGCCCGGACAGACCGGTTCCCTTGTCGGGATCCGCCCCGCCGCGCCCGTCGTCGGTGATCAACAGGATAAGCCGGTCGCCTTCCAGCCGGCCGACGACGGAGATCGAGCCGGCCCCGCTGTGCTTGACCGCGTTGGCCAGCGCCTCGGTCACGGCGAAGTACGCCATCGTCTCCACCTGGCCCGGCAGCCGCCGCGGCAGGTCGATGTCGACCGTGACCGGGACGGGGTTGCGCAGCGCGACCTCCGCGACGGCGGCGGCCAGCCCGTGATCGGTCAGCACCTGCGGGTGGATGCCCCGTACGAGGTCCCGCAGCTGGTCCAGCGCCCGGCGGGCCTCCCCCCGCCCGCGGGCGACCAGTTCGGAGGCCTCGGGACTCTTGTCCCCCAGCTCCATCTCGGCCAGCCCCAGGGTCATCGTCAGCGCCACCAGCTGCTGTTGGGCTCCGTCGTGCAGGTCGCGCTCGATGCGGCGGCGCTCGGCCTCGAAGGCGTCCGCCAGCCGGGCCCGGGAGCGGGTGAGTTCGATGACCCGGTGGTCGTCCTGCACCTCGCGGGGCGCGAGCAGGAACCAGGCCGTCCGTACCTGCGCACCGGCCAGCAGCCCCGCGGCGTACGCGGACAGGGCCAGGCCCAGGGCCCCGCAGAGGCTGAACGGCAGTGCGGCCAGCGGATGGCCGACCGCCTGACCGGGGATGATCATCACGGTCTCCGGTGCCAGCGCCCACACCACCACGGGCGAGACCAGCAGCATGACCGAGAACGCCAGCAGGGCGGTCACGCCCAGGCCCGCACCGGCGAAGACGATCGCCAGCAGCGCCGTGTAGCCCAGCTCCCGCCAGGTCGCCGGCTCCCGCAACCGGGTCCGCAGCCGCGCCCAGGCGCCCATGTCCAGGAGCGGACCGTGCGGATCCGCGGGCACGGCCGGTTCGACCAGCCGCATGCGCCGCCGCTCGGCCCGGGCGACGGGGATCCCCAGCAGCGCGGTCGCCGCCAGGACCATCAGCCCCACCCCGACCACCGAGAGGGCCACCCCGAGGGCCACCAGCACGGCCAGGCACAGCAGCACGCCCACGCCGAACAGCGCACCGCTGAACAGGTAGGCCCAGCTGCGCAGCGGCCAGCGGGAGCGCAGGTAGTGCCGGGGCCCCGGCCGCATCGCCTCCCAGACGGCAACGGTCTGCCCGCTCGGTCCGTGCGGTAACGGCTGGCCCGACATCTGCGCACCCTTCGTGGTACCCGGCGTGTCCGCCGCTCTGTGATCTTCCCGGAACTCTAGTCCCGCCTCCGCATCCTGTCGGTAGGGAAAACCCTCCCCCCGGGTGTCCCCTCAGGCCCACTGCGCCGGGGCACCCCGCGGTGCTGGACTGGACGGGTTCCGCTTCCACCCCTGCTCCCGACGCCCGTCCGCCCGTCCCCTCCCGTTCCCCCCCGCACCCCACCGCCTCGGCAAAGGATTCACGACATGGCACTTCTCACCGACATGAAGGTGTCGGCCGCGCGACTGGTCTCGGTGTCCAAGACCTACCCGGGCGCCACGGGACCGGTCCTGCACGAGGTCAGCGTGGAGTTCCCGGCCCGCGCCATGACCGCCGTCATGGGCCCCTCCGGTTCGGGCAAGACGACCCTGCTGCACTGCGCCGCGGGACTCGACCGGCCCTCGGGCGGGCAGGTGCTCCTCGGCGACACCGATCTGGCCGCCTGTGACGAGGAGCAGCTGACGAGGATCCGGCGGCAGCGGGTGGGGTTCGTCTTCCAGCAGTTCAACCTGCTGCCCATGCTGACGGCCTACGAGAACGTGGCGCTCCCGCTGCGGCTGAACGGCAAGAGGCCCCAGCGGTCGCTGGTGGTGGGCGCACTGGCCCAGGTGGGTCTGGAGCAGCTGACGGACCGGCGCCCGGCCCAGCTCTCGGGCGGTCAGCAGCAGCGGGTGGCCATCGCCCGGACCCTGGTGGCCGAGCCGGAGGTGGTCTTCGCCGACGAGCCGACCGGCGCGCTCGACCGGGCCACGGGCCGTCAGGTCATGGCCCTGCTGAGGAGCCTGGTGGACCGCGCCGGGGGGACCGTGGTGATGGTCACCCACGACCCGGTGGCCGCCGCCTACGCGGACCAGGTGGTCTACCTGGTCGACGGCCGCGTGGTGGGGACCGACCGCACCCCCACCGTCGAGCGCATCTCGGCCCGGCTGAACCGGTGGGACGCGTGATGTGGCAGCTGTCCGTGCGCTCGGTCCGCCACCACGCGCCGCTGTTCCTGGGGACGTTCGTCTCGCTCGTGCTCGGCGTGGCACTGATCGCGGTGTCCTCGGCGGCCCTGGCCGCCACCTTCGACGTCCGCCAGCCGTCCCCCGAAGGCCGCCCCTCCATCACCCTCGAGGACGGCCGGGGGACCGCCCACACCCTGGTCAGCGGAGGGCTCGACCTGGGCGGCATCCAGACCGTGCTGGTCATGGCCGGCATCGTCTCCGCCTTCGTGACCGTGTTCGTCATCGCCGGTACCTGCGCCTTCAGCGTGGCCCTGCGCCGCCAGGACATGGGCCTGCTGCGTCTGGTCGGCGCGGGCGCCAAGCAGGTGCGCCGCATGGTGATCGGGGAGAGCGTGGCCGTCGCGGTGCCCGCCGTCGCGGTGGGATGCCTGCTCGCCGCCGTCGCCGCACCGTGGGCCGTGGACGCGCTCAACAGCACGGGCCTGTCGCCCGCGGAGCTGCGGGCCGGCTCCCTGGGCGGCCCCCTGCTGATCGCGGCGGCCTCCGGGCTGGTCATGGCCGTGCTCGGCGCGATGGCCGCCTCCCGCCGTGCCTCCCGGGTGGGCGCCACCGAGGCGCTGCGCGAGGCCGTCCTTGACTCGCGCGCCATGACCGGCGGCCGCTGGGTGAGCGGCCTGCTGCTGCTCGCGGTGGGTGCGGTCATGGTGGGGCTGGCCCCGCAGGCGGGCCTGGAGGGGTCCGTCCCGCTGGCGCTGTTCGGATCGATGGCGCTGACCCTGGCCGCGTCCTCGCTGGGCCCCGCCTATCTGCCCGCGCTGACCCGGCTGCTGGCCGCACCCGTCCGGCGCTCGAGCTCGGTGGCCGCCCGGCTCGCCGTGGAGTCGCTGGGCACCTCCAAGCTGAGGACGGCCTCCCTGGTGGGTCCGGTCCTCGCCATCGTCGCCGTGGTGGGGGTGTTCACCTCCGTGCTGTCCACCACGGGCGCCACGATCAAGTCCGACGACCGCAGCCGGACCCTCGGACAGCTGGTGGTGGAAGGGGCCTCCGGCGGTCCGCTGCCCCAGGACGTGCTGGCCGGACTCCGGGCCGACCCGCGCGTGCGCGCCGTGTCGGCGCCGGCCGGCCTGGAACTGGCCGTGGCCGACCGGACCTCGGTACGGCAGGACCGGGGCGCCGCGGCCGACCTGCCCGCACTGGCCCGCACCCACCGCGTCGACGTGGTCGAGGGCGCGGTCACGGAGCTCGGCCCGGGCCAGGCCGCGGTCTCCCGCGAGTACGCCGAGTGGTACGGCTACCACGTGGGCACCCGGCTGACGTACGGGCTCTTCGGCGGGCGTCCCGCCACCGCCGAGGTGACGGCGGTCCTCGACGGCGGAACGGCCGTACCGCACGTGGTCCTTGCGGCCGGCGTGCCCGGGGCCCCCGAGCCCGGGCGGGCGACGGTACTGCTCGACCCGGCCTCGGCCGGCGCGGCCCGCACGGTGGCCCGGGAGCTGACCACGCGGCTGGGCGCCGACCGGGTGCGGGTGACCGAGACCGGCCAGTGGTTCGCGCGCTCGTCGAGCGGTCAAGAACGGCTCAACATGCTGGTCCTGGTGGTACTGGCGGGACCCGCTTCCGCCTACGCATTGATCTCCGTGGCGAGTACCTTGGTCATGTCGTACAGCAGGCGCACCCGCGAGTTCGCCGACATGCGTCTGGTCGGCGTCAGCGAGAAGCAGTTGAGGAGCATGGCCCTGTGGGAAACTGGGTGCACGACCACCGTGGCGGCCGTGGTCGCCACGGCAGTTGTGGCGTCCGGGCTCCAGGCCTATCGTGCAGCGCTGCGCGTGACGTATGACGCGGTTCCGCTGAGTGTGCCGTGGGGGGCGCTGTCGGGATTGGTCCTCGCATGTGTGGCGGTCTCGGCGACCGTGGGCCTCCTGGCGACCCGGCGCCTCCTCGGGAAGGCCGGCATCACGATGGCGACCACTCGTCAGTAGCAAGGGGAGAGACTGTGCGCGTCCTGATCGCCGAAGATTCCGCGCTCCTGCGCATGGGAATGCAGCGGCTGCTGGAGGATGAGGGAATCGAGGTCGTCGCCTCGCTGGGCGACGTGACCGACGTCCTGCAGGTGGTCGCCGCGTGCGAACCCGATGTGGCGATCATGGACGTGCGCATGCCGCCCAGCTTCACCGACGAGGGCATCAGGGCCGCACGGGACATCCAGCAGCGATGTCCCGGCACCGCCGTGCTGGTGCTCTCGCAGTACGTGGAGTACGAGTACGCCAAGGACCTCGTCCGCGACGCCCGCGGGGGCACCGGCTACCTGTTGAAGCAACGGGTGGGCAGCATCGACGACTTCCTCACCGCCCTGGAGCGGGTCGTGGCCGGGGAGACCGTCCTGGACGCCGAGATATACAAGAAGTTCGTCGGGAACCCGAGCGAGCGGCGGGCCGCGGAACTCCTCACCAACCGGGAGCGCCAGGTCATGGAACTCGTGGCGACGGGCCTGTCCAACACGGGCATCATGGCCCGGCTGGACATATCCGAACGCGCCGTGGAGAAGCACGTCACCGCCATCCTGTGCAAACTGCAGATACCGAGTTCGGGAGAGGGCAACCGTCGCGTCCTGGCGGTCCTGGACTATCTGCGGGGAATGGGACGGGACAGCGTCGCCTGATGGGCGCGCTCGTCACGGACTCCCCCACCCGCCGGTCCGGGCAGTCCGTTCAGTCGAAGGTCGCGGCCGGGGCCATCTACCTTTCCGTCGGCAGCCTCGTCGGCGTGCTGCTGGTCCCGCTCACCCTGGTGGCGATCGCGCTGCGGCTGCTCTCCCTGTGCCTCGCCGTCCTGCCGCTGGCCGGGGCGCTGTTCGTCAGGGCGGTCATGAAAGCGGTGCGGCGGGCCCTGCCCCACGCCGGCGTCGAACCCGTGCCGGCCCCGCCGGCGGGACCCACGTGGCGCAGCGCCTGGCACTGGGTGGCCGGTGTGACCCCGGGCGGCCTGCTCGGCATACCGCTGCTGCGCGCGGCCGCCGACCTGGAGCGCCTGCTGGCGGCCGCGGTCCTGCAGACCTCCGCGGACGACGCGGCCGGCGCGGAGCCTGCTCGCGCACCGCGGGCACCGCGGGCCCGGGCCGCCGTCTGGGGGGACCTCGGGTACCTGGGGCTGCTCCTGCTGGGCCTGATCTGGCTGATGCCGGTCCTCGCCCTGTCGCTGCCCGTCGTGGCCTTCGTGGTGAGCCTGCCGTTCGGCCGCACCGAGCAACTGTCCTTCGGCGAGGGCAACACGATCGTCGTCGAGGGCGCACTGACCCGCATCGGCGTGGGCCTGGGCGCGACGGCCCTCTTCGTCCTCCTCGTCATGCTGCTCTTCTGGCTGGGCAGGCTGCGGGCCCGGCTCGTGCGCAGGATCCTCGGCCGGGTCGACGAGGACGAGCGCCTGCGGCGCGAAGTGCTCGCCGAGCAGCAGCGGATCGCCGCGCTGCGCGTCAACGACGCCGACTACCGCAGGATCGAGCGCGACCTGCACGACGGGGCCCAGGCCCGGCTGGCCGCGCTCATGATGCGTATCTCGCAGGTCACCCGCCGCTCCGGCCACAGCGCCGAGGAGCTGCGCGAGGTGCTGGTGGAGACCCACCACGGGATCGACCAGGCGCTGGACGAGATCCGCGACCTCGTACACGGCATCCAGCCCCCGATCCTGAGCGACCGGGGACTGCGCGCGGCCGTCGCCGCCCTGACCGACAAGTTCTACGTCCCGGTCCGGCTGGACTGCACCCTGGAGCGGCGCCCGGCCGTCAACGTCGAGGCGGCGGCCTACTTCATCATCGCGGAATCCCTGACCAACGCCGTCAAGCACGCCTCGCCCACCATCATCACGGTGTCCCTGGCACAGGAGGGGAACCACCTGGTCGCGGTCGTCACCGACGACGGGGTGGGCGGCGCCACCCCCCACGGGGGCACCGGGGTGCGCGGCATGGCGGACCGGGCCACCGCACTGAACGGCGAGGTGGTGCTCACCAGCCCGGCCGGCGGCCCCACCACCGTCCGCGTGGTCCTCCCCTGGTCGCCCGCCGCCCTCTGAACACACCGTTCCAAGGGCTCTGACCTGCGGGCTTTCCTCCCAGGGAAACACCTTGCCGCCGCACATACGTCCGATCAAGGATGAAGGGGTACGGCTACCCGCACCCTGGTGTGCGGCATGGCCGGAGCGATCGAGGGGCTGCTGCCGAACCTCTCGCTGCCACTGATCTGGAGATCCTTGATGACACAGCTGAACGACGTACGCGCCGGGGCACCGTCCGTGACCGTGTCGCAGGAGTGGGACGGACGTACCCTGCCGGCCCTGGTCCGCGCGGACGCGCCCGGCATCGACCTGGCCGAGTGGATCACCTCCGGCAAGCCGCTGGTGGACGACCTGGCCCGGCGCGCCGGGGCGGTGCTCTTCCGCGGTTTCGCGGTCACCGACGCCGCCGCGTTCCGCACCGTGATGGGCGCCCTGTCCGAGGAGGTCCTCACCTACGGCGAACGCTCCTCGCCCCGCACCGAGGTGTCGGACAACATCTACACCTCCACCGAACACCCCGCCGACCAGCACATCCTCCTCCACAACGAGCAGTCGTACACGGAGAACTGGCCGCTGCGGATCGTCTTCTGCTGCGAGCGGCCCGCCGACCGCGGCGGCCGCACCCCCCTCGCCGACTCCCGCAGGGTGCTGGCCCGGCTGCGCCCCGACACCGTTGCCAGGTTCGAGCGGCTCGGCGTGCAGTACGTGCGCAACTACATCCCCGGCATCAGCCTGTCCTGGCAGGAGACCTTCCAGACCGACGACCCCGAGCAGGTGCGCGCCTACTGCGAGCGCGCCGGGATCGGCGTCGAGTGGGTGGACGGAACCCAGTTGAGGACCCGTCAGACGCGGCCCGCCCTGCACCGCCACCCCGTGACGGGGGAGCGGACCTGGTTCAACCACGCCGTCTTCTTCCACGTGACCTCGCTGGACGCGGAGGTCTGCGCCGGTCTACGCGCGGCCCTGGGGGAGGAGAACCTGCCCTACAACACGTACTACGGCGACGGCACGCCCATCGAGGACGAGACGCTCGCCGAACTGCGCGCCGCCTACGCCGCCGAGACCACCGGCTTCGACTGGGAGCTCGGCGACGTGCTCCTCGTCGAGAACATGATCACCGCGCACGCCCGCGAGCCCTTCGAGGGCCCCCGGCGCATCCTCGCCGCCATGTCCGATCCCGTCGCGACCGTCCGGGAAGGAGCGGCCGCATGACCGCCCACGACGTCCGCACCCGGTTCACCGGCCCGGTGACCGCGGCCCCCCTGGACCCCGAACCCTTCCTGCTGCGCATCGAGGCGACCGCGCCGGGCCTGCGGCTGGACGAGTGGATCCGGGCCAACCGGGCGCAGCTCGGCGAGGAACTCGACCGGCACGCCGCGCTGCTCTTCCGCGGCTTCTCCGTCGACAGCCCCGAGGAATTCGGCGCCGCGGCCCGCGCGTTCTCGCCCGAGCTGCTGGACTACCTGGAACGCGCCGCCCCCCGCACCGAGATCGCCGACAAGGTGTTCACCTCCACCGAACTGAGCCAGGACCAGTGGATCGCCTTCCACCACGAGATGTCCTACTCGCACAACTGGCCCGGGAAGCTGTACTTCTACGGCGACCGGCCCTCGCGGACCGGCGGCGCCACGCCCGTCGCCAGTGAGCGGGCGGTCTTCCCCCGGATCCCGGCCGAGCTGCGCGAACGCTTCCAGCGGCACGGCGTGTGCTACGTCCGCAACTACGGCCCCGTGCTCGACATCCCCTGGCAGGTCGTCTTCCAGACCACCGACCGGGCCGAAGTGGAGGCGTACTGCCGCGCCTCGCACACCGAGTTCGAGTGGGTGGGGGAGGACGGACTGCGCACCCGCGCGGTGCGCCAGGCCGTCTCCCGGCACCCGCGCACCGGGGAGACGGTGTGGTTCAACCACGCCCACCTGTGGCACGTTTCCGCGCTCCAGCCCGAGGTGGCGCAGTACCTCCTCGGCGCGTACGGGCCCGAAGGCGTGCCGCGCAACGCCTTCTACGGAGACGGCACGCCCCTCGAGGACGAGGCCGTCGCCCTGATCGGGAAGCTCTACGAGGACAGCGCGGTCTCCTTCCCCTGGCAGCGCGGCGACGTCCTCGTCGTGGACAACTACCTGGCCACGCACGCCCGGGAGCCGTTCCGCGGCGACCGCCGCATCCTCGTCGCCATGTCCGACCTCCAGGTCGGCCGGGGCCTCGGCTGACCGCCGTGGTGGGGGAAACCCGACCCCCACCTCTCGACCTACCTGTCATGACCCCACCCCTGCCCCTCGGATGCAATGAACAGGTGCTGATTCGACAGGCTGGAACCGCAATGACCGCAGTGACCGCCTCGGCGGGCAAGGCCGTGCGCCGGGTGGGCAGGCGGCGGATCGTGGTGGCCGGCTGGCTGCTCGCGGCCGCCTGGGCCGCGGTCTTCCCCCTGGTCTCGACCCTGGACACGCACCGTGTCTGGGGCACGTTCGCGGCGGCCGGCTACGTCGGCGCCGCCCTCGCCTCGTGCCTGCTGCCCCGCCCGCGCGCCCGTACGTGGGCCGTGGGCTGCGCCCTGCTCGGCGCCCTCGTCCTGCCGTTGACGTACCTGCTCCTGACCGGGAACGGGCAGAGCGAGGTCGCGGTGATCGAGAGGTCGGCGCAGCTGATGGTCAGCCAGGCAACGCCCTACCTGGCGGACCCGCAGACCGTCAGGGACTACAACCCCTACCTGCCCGGGATGGCCCTGTTCGGCCTGCCCCGCACCCTCCTCGGGGACACCGGCCCCGCCCGGCTCCTCGGGGACGCCCGCGTGTGGTGCGCGGCCGTGTTCCTGCTGAGCCTGTGGGCCGGCCGCCGGGTCCTCGCCGCGGACGGCCGGACCGTGCGGGCCGCGTCGCGGCCGGCGTCCGGCATGCCGCTGGCCGTCCTGATCGCCTCGCCCGTGGTGGCCCTGCCCCTGTGCGTCAGCGGGGTCGACCTGCCGATGACCGGACTGTGCTGCCTGGGACTCGCCCTCGCGGCGAGCCGCCGGCCGGCGGCCGCGGGCCTGGTGCTCGCCGCAGCCTGCTCGCTGAAGTGGACGGCCTGGCCCGCCCTCGCGGTCGCGGTGGCCCTGCTCGCCGCGAGCGGCGGAGCCCGCCGGGCGCTGCGCTGCGCGGTGGTCGCGGCGGCCGGCACGCTCGCCGTCGTACTGCCCGGCGCCCTGCTCTCGCCGGGCCCGATGTTCCAGCAGGTGCTGGCCTTTCCCACCGGCCGGGCCCCGGTGGCCACGCCGGCCGCCAGCCCGCTGCCGGGCCGGCTGCTCGCGGACCTGGGCCCCGTCGGCTGGTACACGGCCGTGGCCCTGCTCCTGTGCGGCGGGGCCGCCGTCGCGGTGTCCCTCGTCGTACGCCCGCCCGCGGGGGTGGTGGCCGCTGCCGACCGGCTCGCCCTCGGCCTGTGCGCGGCCTTCCTGCTCGCACCCGCCGGGCGGTTCGGCTACCTCGCGCTGCCCCTCGTCCTCGTCGTCTGGCCGAGGACCGTCGCCGCGTCCCGTCGCACCGGGGCCCCCACGAGCCCGCGCCGTGCGGTCCCGGGGCCCGCCGTCCCCGGCCGCCGGGCATCCGCCGCCCCCGCCGTTCCCGCCGGAGGCGCGCGATGAGGGCGCCGCGTACGGGCACCCGCCGGACGGCGGGCGTGGCCGGGGCCCTGCACTGGGCCGCGGCCCGCCTGCCCTTCGTGGAGGACGAGGTCGCGGGGCTGCAGGAGTTCATCCGGCCCGGCGACGTCTGCCTCGACATAGGTGCCGAGTACGGCCTGTACACCTGGACGCTGTCCCACCTCGTCGGCCGCTCCGGACAGGTGCACAGCGTCGAGCCGCTGCCCGGCCCGGCGCACTGGCTGCGCCTGGCCTCACGCGCGCTCGGCTGCGCCAACGTGGTCGTCCACCGCACCGCGCTGGGCTCACGGACGGGACACGGCGTACTGAGCCTGCCGATGCGCCGCGGCACGCCGGTGCACGGGCGCGCCTACCTCACCGAGGGCACCGACGGCCCCGGCCCCAACGCGGAGTTCCGCACCTCCCGGCCGGTGCCGACCACCGTGCACACCCTGGACCGGCTGGTGTCCGGGGCGGGGCTGGAGAAGGTGAGCTTCGTCAAGGCCGACGTCGAGGGAGCCGAGCCGGCCGTCCTCGACGGCGCCCGCGAGACCCTGCTGCGCCACCGGCCGGTGCTCCTGCTGGAGATCGAGAGCAGACACCTCGAGAAGTACGGAGCGAGCCCGGCGGACCTGGTCGGCCGGCTCCGCCCGTTCGGCTACCGGATGCGCCGCTGGCACCGCGGCCGCTGGGCGCAGACCCGGGAGGTCCGGGACGACTGCCGCAACTACCTGTTCACCGACTGAAGCCGGCCATCGCTCGGCACCTCCCGGCCCCCGAGGAAAGGAGCCTGCCCCATGGGCACCACTCTGATCATCACCAACGACTTCCCGCCCCGGCAGGGCGGCATCGAGACCTTCGTGCACGCCATGGCCACCCGCGTGCCCGGCAACGACGTCGTCGTCTACACCTCCAGCGAGCCCGGCGCCGCCGAGTTCGACGCCACCTTGCCCTTCCCGGTCGTACGGGACCGTGCCCGCACCCTGTTACCGACGCGCCGGGCCACGGCCCGGGCCCTGGAGCTCGCCCGCCGGCACGGGTGCGACCGCGTCTGGTTCGGGGCCGCCGCCCCGCTCGCCGCGATGGCGCCCGCCCTGCGCCGCGGGGGCATCCGGCGGATCGTCGCCACCACGCACGGCCACGAGATCTGGTGGGCGCGCGTCCCCGGGGCACGCCGCCTCCTGCGGCGGGTCGGCGACAGCGTGGACGTGGTGACCTACCTCGGCGAGTACACCCGGGCCCGCATCGGTCCGGCGCTGGGGCCGCGCGCCCGCATGAGCCGCCTGGTGCCGGGCGTGGACGCGGACGTCTTCCGACCCGACCTCACCACCGGCCGCACACTGCGCCGGCGGTACGGGCTGCAGCACCGCACCGTCATCCTCTGCGTGGCCCGGCTGGTCCCGCGCAAGGGACAGGACACCCTCATCCGCGCCATGCCGCTGATCCGGCGGACGGTGCCGGACGCGGCTCTGCTGGTGGTGGGCGGGGGACCGGACGAGCGGCGGCTGCGCCGGCTGGCGGACCGGCACGCCCCGGGCTCGGTGGTGTTCGCCGGAGGGCTCGGCCACGCCGAGACGCCCGCCTGCTACGCGGCGGCCGACGTGTTCGCCATGCCGTGCCGCACCCGCCGGGCGGGACTGGAGGCGGAGGGGCTCGGCATCGTGTTCCTGGAGGCGTCCGCGAGCGGTCTGCCCGTGCTCGCGGGGGACTCCGGCGGGGCACCGGACGCGGTCCTCGACGGCCGGACCGGCAGGGTCGTCGACGGCCGCGACGTGACCGCCGTCGCCGACGCCCTCGCCGGGCTGCTGGTCTCCCCCCACCGTCCGGCGATGGGCGCCGCCGGACGCCGGTGGGTCGAGGAGGAGTGGTCCTGGGAGGCCTCCGCCCGGCACCTCACCGAGCTGCTGACGCCCCTGGACGTCCCCACGGCCAAGCGGGCGTGAACTGGGCTTTTTCCTTGCAGGGAAACTTCTTGCCGCGGGCGTGAGGTCTGCACAACGATGAAGAGGTACGGCTACCCGCACCACGAAGGTGCGGGTAGCCGCACTTCCACCGCCCGGGCCGGCCGTCCGGTAGCCCGTGAGGCCCCGTCACCGGGGCCCCGGCCCGAGGCCGTCGCCCGCGCCGGCGGCTTCCGTCATCCGGGCCGCCGCGGCCGGCGGGCCACCGAGCCGCAACCGAACCGGTGGCACCCGCGCCGCGCCGCCCCGCCGGCCCCGCGCCCCATGTGAGAGGGACACCCATGAGCAACCCCTTCGAGAACGACGACGCCTCCTACCTGGTCCTGGTCAACGACGAGGGCCAGCATTCGCTGTGGCCGGCCGCCACCGACGTGCCCGCCGGCTGGCGCACCGTCCACGGCGCCGCGGGCCGCCAGTCCTGCCTGGACTACGTCGAGGAGCACTGGACCGACATGCGGCCGCACAGCCTGGCCGGCACCCTGCCCCCGGCCGCGTGACCCGCCCGCGAGCCGAGCGAGGAGCCCGCCGCACATGACCTCAGCCCGCGCCACCGTCCCGGACCTGACCGACCCGCTCACCCACCTTCCCCCCGACGGCCTCGACGAGGTGTGGGCGCACCTGCGCCGCGAGGACCCGGTCCACTGGCACCCCGGCGGCCCCGACACCCCCGGCTTCTGGGTCCTGACCCGGCACGCCGACGTCTCCGCCGTCCTGCGCGACTCCACCCGCTTCACCTCGGAGCGCGGCAACGTCCTCGCCACCATGCTGCACGGGGGCGACAGCGGGGCCGGCAGCATGCTCGCCGTCACGGACGGGCCGCACCACACCGCCCTGCGCACCCTGCTGCTCAAGGCCTTCTCCCCCCGCGCCCTGGAGGGCGTGGTGCGCCAGGTGCGCCGTACCAGCCGACGGCTCGTCACCGAGGCGCTGGAGCGCGGCGGGTGCGACTTCGCCCAGGACATCGCCTCGTACGTGCCGCTCGCCACCATCTGCGACCTGCTGGCCGTCCCCGAGTCCGACCGGGAGTACATCCTCACCCTGACCAAGTCGGCCCTGGCGTCGGACTACGCCAACCTCCAGGAGGGCGAGGACCGCCTGGCCCGCGCCGAACTGCTGATGTACTTCCACGACCTGGTCCGCCACCGGCGCGCGCACCCCGGCTCGGACGCCATCAGCCTGATGGCCACGGAGCCCGCGGGGGACACCCTGCTCGACGACGACGCCATCGTCCTCAACTGCTACAGCCTGATCATGGGCGGGGACGAGACCAGCCGCCTCTCGATGATCGGCGCCGTGCGGATGCTGGCCCACGACGCCGGGCAGTGGCAGGCGCTACGGGAGGGCACGGCCCCGCTCAAGGAGGCCACCGAGGAGGTCCTGCGCTGGACCACCCCCACGCTGCACTTCGGCCGGGCCGCCACCGAGGACGTCGAACTGCACGGCCGCACCCTGGCGAAGGGCGACCTGGTCACCCTCTGGCTGTGCGCCGCCAACCGCGACGAGCGGGTCTTCGCCGACCCGTACCGCTTCGACCTCGCCCGGACCCCGAACAAGCACCTCTCGCTCGGCTACGGCCCGCACTTCTGCCTGGGCGCCTACCTCGGCCGCGTGGAGATCACCGCGATGCTCGACGCCCTGCGGACCTTCGTCGGCTCCATCGAGCAGACCGGCGACGAGCAGCGCATCTACTCGAACTTCCTCACCGGCATGAGCAGCCTGCCCGTCGCGCTCACCCCCCGTCCCGGGCCCCTTCCCGCCTGGCAGGAATGACCGCCGGCACCTGCCCTCCTTCCCGTACCACCACCAGAGCACGCGGAGGTCGTAGTGAACAGCACCACCGGCCACAATGCGCATCCGAGCCCCGACGTCTGGTTCAACTGGAACGACGTCGAAGCGGTGCCGGCCACCCCGGCGCCGGCGTACGCGGGGAAACTCTTCGACGAGACGCTGCGCGACGGACTCCAGGCCCCCCACATCCGCAACCCGTCGCTGGACCAGAAGCTGATGCTGGTGGAGCACATGGCCCGCACCGGCGTCCACTCGGCCGACCTCGGCTTCCCCGGATCGGATCCGGTCGCCCTGAAGGAATGCGTGGAGATCGCCCGGTACATCGCCGAGAACCGGCTCCCCCTCGTCCAGGGCTACGCGGGCCGCACCCACCCCGCGGACATCCACGCGATCTGCGAGATAGCCCAGCAGGCCTCGGTGCCCGTCGACGCCTACCTGTTCATCGGCGTCAGCCCCATCCGCCAGTACGTGGAGGACTGGGACCTCACCTCCATCCAGCGCCACGTCCGCGAGTCCGCCGTCGCCTGCCGGCGCGAGGGAGTGGAGTTCGTCCTGGTCCTCGAGGACGCCGTACGGTGTACCCCTGAGGTGCTCGCGGGGGTGTACGACGCGGCCGTCGAGTCCGGGGTGGCCCGCCTCACCCTGTGCGACACGGTGGGCGCCGCCCTCCCGGGCGGCGCGGCCTCGCTCATCCACTGGTCCCGGCGCTACTTCCTGGACCGGGGCCATCCCGTCGCCTTCGAATGGCACGGTCACAACGACCGCGGACTGGCCCTCGCCAACTCGCTCACCGCCCTCGCCCTGGGCTGCGAGCGCGTCCACGGAACGGTCCTGGGCATCGGGGAGAGGGCCGGGAACGCCTCCCTGGACCAGCTCATCGTCAACACCCACCTGGACCGGCACGACAGCTACGACCTCAAGGCCCTGCGCGACTACTGCGCCTACGCCGCGCCCGTGCTGGGAGTCGACATCCCCCAGAACTATCCGGCCCTGGGCCGGGACGTGTTCAAGACGAGCGCGGGGGTGCACGCCTCCGCGATCCTCAAGGCCCACGAGAAGGGAAACCTGCTCGTCAAGGACAGCGTGTACTCCAGCGTTCCGGCGAGCTTCCTCGGCCGGGAGCAAGAGGTGCTCATCGACGAGGCGTCGGGCACCAACAACGTCAAGTACTGGCTCACCGTCAACGGTTACGACAGCTCCAACGCCGCCTACCTCAAGAAGGTGCTGGCGAAGGCGAAGTCCACCCGCGGGCCCCTCACCGACGAGCAGATAAGGCAGATCATTGCGACCGCCGAGTGACATCACGGACGGCGCCGCCGAGCGCCGGACGATCCGCCTCCGGGGCAACGTCCTCGTCGTGACCGAGGACACGGACGCACTCGCCGCCCAGCTGGACGGCAGCGGCGACCTCACCACGGCCCAACTGCTGCGCACCCCGCTCATGAACAACATCTCCACCGACGAGATGATCCCCGGCTGGTGCTGCTACTGGTACGACGAGAAGCTCGGCGACTACGCCTATCTGGGCCTGCGCGGCAAGCGGGTCGCAGAAGGAGCCCTGCGCGCCTTCGGCCCGCAGATCATCGTCAGCGGGGAGGCCAAGGGCTGCGGCTCCTCCAGGGAACACGCCGTCTACGCCGAGAAGTACGCGGGTGTGGAAGTGGTCTTCGCGCGTTCCTTCGAGCGGATCTACGAGCAGAACTGCCGCAACGTCGGCATCGTCACCTGCGACGACTTCGGGCTCCTCGACGCGCTGCTGGCGGGGGAGGAACTGCCGCTGGAGGCCTTCACCCGCCGGGCCAACGAGATCGAGCGCGCCATCGTCGACCTGGGCGGACTCTTCGGCTTCAACCGGGCCGGCTCCCGCATCGAGCCCGCGTTCGAGCCCGCCCGCCCCCTCAACGTGGTCGAGAAGATCATCCAGAGCCGCCTGTCCCCCCGCAACCCGCTGCCGGCGGACGCGAGCGTGCGCATCGGCCAGTCCTACTTCGTCCGGACGGACGTCCGGTTCTCCCACGAGTACGTCACCCCCATGGCCGCGGGCATGTTCACCCAGCAGTTCGGCCCCGACGCCGTCCTGGCCGATCCGCGGTCCGTGTACTTCTTCCAGGACCACCTCTCGCTGGCCGCGCCGGTCCTGGCCCGGCGCGCGAACGGGGCCGAACTGATCGAACGGGTCGAGAACCTCGGCAGCCGGCAGCAGGAGTTCGCCGCCCTCAGCGGGGGCAACTTCATCGGCCCCGCACCGGACGGCGGCAGCCGCGCCATCTGCCACAACCACATCGTCGAACACGTCGCCCGCCCCGGCGACGTGATCATCGGCACCGACAGCCACACCTGCACAGCCGGCGCCGTGGGCGCGTTCGCCTTCGGCGTGGGCGCCACCGACATCGCCAACTCCTGGTACAACCGCGAGATCCTGCTGAAGGTCCCGGCCGTGATCCGGATCAACCTGCTCGGCGCACTGCGCCCCGGAGTCTGCGCCAAGGACGTCATGCTCGCCCTGCTGCGCCATCCCGCCATCGAAGGCAGCCAGACCCTCGGCAAGGTCCTCCTGTTCACCGGACCCGGCGGCGCCGGCCTGACCATGGACGAACGCGCCACCCTGTGCAACATGGCGGTCGAAGCGGGCGGCATGACCGCCCTGTTCGAGCCCGACGCGGTCACCCGGGCCCATCTGGCCCAGCGCGATCCCGCGCAGCCGCCCGGCGCCGCCCCCGCCTCGGACGAGGACGCCTCCTACGCCGCGCTCGTCGACGTCGAACTGGCCGGGATCGAGCCCATGGTGGCCCTGCCCGGAGACCCGCGCAACGCCGTCCCGCTCGCCTCCGTCCACGAGGAGGTGAAGGTCGACAAGATCTACGGCGGCTCCTGCACCGGGGGCAAGGCCCGCGACATGGACATGTACGCCGGCGTGTTCGAGCAGGCGCGGGCCCGCGGCGCACGCGTTCCCGCCGGGGTGGAGGCGTTCATCCAGGTCGGCAGCGAGGCCGTGATGAGGTACGCGGCCGAGCGCGGCTACCTCGAGCTCTTCTCGGACGTCGGGGTGACGGTCCTGCCGCCCTCCTGCGGAGCGTGCATCAACGCCGGTCCCGGTGTCTCCGAGAACCCGGACGAGGTGACCGTCAGCGCCCAGAACCGGAACTTCCCCGGACGTTCGGGGCCCGGACAGGTCTACCTGGCCTCGCCGTACGTCGTCGCCGCGAGCGCCATCGCCGGCCGGCTCAGCTCGGTGGAGGACATGCTCGCGATGCGGACGGGCTCATGAAGATAGCGGTGGTACCCGGCGACGGCATCGGCCGGGAGGTCGTCCCCCCGGCGCTCGAGGTCCTGGACCTGCTCAGCGGGGAGTTCGGCCTCGGGATCGAGTACGAGGTCTTCGGCTGGGGAGCCGACCAGTGGCTGAGCACCGGCGTGGGGCTCCCGCAGGGAGCGCTCGGCATGCTGTCGCAGCAGTACGCGGCGGTGTTCCTGGGCGCCCTGGGCGATCCCAGGATCCCCGACATGGCCCACGGCCGGGACATCCTGCTCGGCCTGCGCAGAGGACTCGACCTCTACGTCAACCACCGGCCGCTGACCCTGCCCACGGGCGTGGTCGACGTCTACCGGGAGAACACCCAGGGCCTGTACGCCGGGGTCGGCGGCACGGTGCTCCAGGGCGGGCTGGCCGGGGTCGCGATCGACGAGTGCGTGTACACCCGGCCCACCGTGGAGAAGTTCGTCCGCTTCTGCCTGCGCCGCCTCGCCGAGGAGGAGCGCACGCGCGTGGTCCTCGTCCACAAGTCCAACGCCGTACCGCACACGGGGAGGCTGTGGCAGGAGGTCTTCCGGCGTGAACTGGAGGGCTTCCCGCAGCTGGAGGGATCCGAGGAGTACGTCGACTCCTTCTGCTACAACCTCGTCCGCGACCCCTCCCCGTACGAGGGCGTCGTCACATCCAACCTCTTCGGCGACATCATCAGCGACATCGGCGCCGCGCTGATGGGAGGTCTCGGCCTCGCCGCCAGCGCGAGCATCTGTCCCGAGACCGGTTTCGCCCTCTTCGAGCCGGTGCACGGCAGCGCCCCGGACATCGCCGGCAAGGCGATCGCCAACCCGTACGCCGCCCTCCTCTGCCTGGCCATGATGCTCGACCACCTCGGCCACGGGGCCCCGGCCGCCGTGCTGCGCCGGGCCCTGGCCGGCGCGCTGCGCAGCGGCGCGCTCACCCCGGACCTCGGCGGCCGGGGGACCACGGCCGGGTTCACGGCCGAGGTGACCCGGCGGATCTCCCACGAACTGGAGGTGCGCCATGCGTAGACGCGTCCCGCCGCCCGGGCTGGCCGGCCGCACCGACGCGGCCGGCAGCTCGGTCATCCGCGAGGCCCTCGCCCTCACCGCCCGGCCCGAGGTGATCTCCTTCGCGGGCGGCCTGCCCGCCTCGGAGCTGATCGACACCGAAGGCATCCGCGCCGCCTACGACCAGGTGCTCGGCGAGTCCCCGCACCGCGTCCTGCAGTACTCCGTCACGGACGGGGATCCCGCCCTGCGCGAGGCGGTCGCGGCGCGGCTCGTCCGGGGCGGGCTCGCCGCCCGCCCGGACGACCTCCTGATCACCACCGGCGCGCAGCAGGCCCTCACCCTGCTGGCGACCGTCCTGCTCGAACCGGGCGACACCGTCCTCGTCGAGGATCCCACCTACCTGGCCGCGCTCCAGTGCTTCGGCTACGCCGGTGCCCGCGTGGTCCCGGTGGCCACCGACCGGCACGGGATCGACGTCGAAGCCCTGGCGGACGCGGTGGAGCGCGAGCGGCCCAAGCTGCTCTACCTGGTTCCCGATTTCCAGAACCCGACCGGGCACACCCTGCCGCTGGAGCGGCGCCGGGAAGTCGCCCGCCTGGCCTCCGTACGCGGGTTCTGGATCGCCGAGGACGATCCGTACGGCGACCTGCGCTTCCGCGGGCGCCGGCTGCCGTGGATCTGCGCCCTGGAGGGCGCCGCGGACCGGACCGTGCTGCTCGGCAGCCTCTCCAAGGTGGTGGCACCGGGCATGCGGCTGGGCTGGCTGCACGGGCCTCCGGGCCTGCGCAGGGCCGCCGTACTCGCCAAGCAGGCGCTCGACCTGCACAGTTCGACCGTCGACCAGGCGGCCGCGGCCCGCTACCTGCGCGACCAGGACCTCGACGCCCGGCTGGAGCGGGTCCGCGCCCTGTACCGCGAACGCTGCGACACCCTGCTCGAGGCGCTGCCGCAGGCCCTGCCCGCCGGCAGCACCTGGAGCCGGCCCGACGGCGGGATGTTCGTCTGGGTGCGGCTGCCCGACGGCTGGGACGCGGCGGCCCTGCTCCCGCACGCCGTGGCGCAGGA
Organism: Streptomyces sp. NPDC048349; assembly: GCF_040651925.1. Classification (NCBI taxonomy): domain Bacteria; kingdom Bacillati; phylum Actinomycetota; class Actinomycetes; order Kitasatosporales; family Streptomycetaceae; genus Streptomyces; species Streptomyces sp. NPDC048349. Next base: position 71,684 of record NZ_JBEZLA010000012.1, read on the forward strand.
CGTCGCCTACGTGCCCGGAGCCCCGTTCTTCGCAGGGCGCCCCGACCCGGCCACGCTGCGGATGTCCTTCGCCACCCACGCGCCCGACGGCATCAGGGAGGGGATGCGCAGGCTGGCCACCGCGTTCGCGGCCGCCGCCCCGGCGGAGCGCGGCCGGGCCCACGCCTCGGCGGGCCGGGGCTGACCAGGGGTCGGCCGATTCGTCGTGCGGGGGGAGGAACCCGGTGGAGCCGCCGACTTCGGGGTCGTCGCCGCCCCCCCGGAACCGGCGGCGCCTCCAGCGCATACAACGGTGGCAAGGACGGGGGGAGTTGGCTCAGCTGCCGGCGTCTTCCGGCCATCCGTAACCGGTGCGCGGCTCCGGAGGCACGGCGCCCATCGCGGCCAGGTCCCGGTCGGCGGCGCGCATCAGCTGGCCGGCCAGGTCGCGCATCGCCCGGCTCGCGGCGAGCTCGTCCCCGATCGCGGGGACGTCCAGGTCCTGCGGATTGCAGCGGGCCGCGCCGCGGCCGACCATCGTCGACTTGCCGTTGTCGAGCACCGCCCGGGCCTTGGTGGTGCCGCCCTCCTCGATCAGGTAGACGCCCACCTTCCATTCCTCGGCGTGTGTCATGACATGCCTCCTCACACCCCGGCTGCGCCCCGTCTCCAGGATGCACCCGGGCGCGCGGCCCGGGCCACCGCGCTATTCGGCGATCTCCGTCCGCTCCCACCACTCGTAGACGGGCAGCGGCCCCTGCGGGCCGTCCTGGTGCCGCGACGTGGGCTTGAAGTGCTCGTACCCGCCGCGGTGCGGGATCTTCAGGTCTTCTCCGGGGGCGGGGGCCGCGACGATCCGCTCGAGCAGATCGTCCGGGCCGCCCACGAGTACCGCGCTGTCTGCCATGCCTCCAGTCTTCCGACCCGCGCGCGCGTTCGCACGTCGGACCCGGGGCGCTCAGCGCGCGCCGTCCCCCGCCGCGGGGGCGGGCCGGGAGCCGAACAGGACGTCGCTGTGCGGGGAGCGGGCCTTGACCGGCGCCGGTCCGGCCGGGTCCGCGGCGCCCGCCGGTTCCGGGTAGAGCAGGGCGTGGCAGCGGCGGGCCTCCGCGTCGGCGTCGGCGCGGGAGACCAGGACGTGCTCCGCCCGGCCGTCCGCGTGCACCGTGGTGATCAGGCACAGGCCGTCGTGCCGCCGCCCGGCGCCGAGGTGGTGCGCCGTGCCCCGGACCCCGGCCGGCACCACCAGATAGGTGCCGCTCGCCGAGTCGAACTCCGTGGTCCGCAGCCCCTCCGCCAGCAGCCCGCGCGCCGCCGCCCGGCGCTCCGGAGCGGACCTGAAGCGCCAGACGTCACTGCCCTTGTGCGCGACGACCGCGGCCGCCGCGGGCCCCTCGCCGACGACCGTCCCCTCCCCGCCCGGGCCGCCGGCCCACGGGAAGGGGCGGCAGTGCAGCCGGACGTTGCCGCTCTGCGCCCAGTCCACAGCGCTCTCGTGGACGACCTTGGCGCCGTGCCGCGACATCCGCCGCACGCCCTCGTAGCTGATCGCGGGCAGGGTCCGCGCCGCCGGCACGAGATAGGGGTCCGCGGTGCACACGCCGGGCACGTCGGAGAAGAGCACGCAGGTCCCGGCGCCCAGCGCCGCGGCCATCGCCGCCGCCGACAGGTCCGAGCTGTTGCGCCCCAGCATCACCGTCCGGCCGGCCGCGTCGACCGCCTGCCCGCCCGGGACGACCAGCACCGGGCACTCCTCCAGGGCCGCCCGCAGCACCGCGGGATCGGCGCGGACCAGGTCCGCCCGGTCGGCGGGCCCCTCGCCCAGCAGCCCGGTGCCGGCCGCGGACAGCGCCTGCGCGGGCACACCCGCGGCGTCGAGGGCGGCCGCGAGCAGGGCGACGCTCACCGTTTCGCCGCTGGTCAGCAGCATGGCGGCGACCGGAGCGGGCGGATCGTCGGCCAGGACGCCGAGGGTCTGCTGCAGCCTGCCCGTGGTGCCGGACATCGCACTCACCACCACGACCACGGGGCGCTCCCCGCCGGCGGCCCGACGGGCGGTGTACCGGGCCACCCGCCGGTAGCCGTCCAGGTCCGCGAACGCGGACCCGCCGAACTTCACCACCAGCGGACCCCGGTCGGGCCCGGCGCCGCCGCCCGTCAACCCAACCACCCCTTCGCGATGGCGAGTTCCACGATCTGCAGGGCGTTGAGCGCCGCCCCGACCCACAGGTTGTCCGCGACCACCCACACCGCCACGGCCCGCGGGTCCTGCGGCTCGACCCGGATGCGCCCCACGTGGACCAGCGCCCGGTCCTGCTGGCGGGCGAAGACGGAACGGGGCATCGGGTACGGGGGGCTGTCCGACCGGGAGTACACCCGCAGCCCCGGGGCGGCCGCCAGCGCCTTCTCCACGGAGGCCGTGGTGACCGGCTCGACCAGTCTGACGTGCACCGCCTCGGAGTGGCAGTGGAACACCGGCACCCGCACCGCCGTGGCGCTCACCCGCAGCCCGGGCAGGCCGAGTATCTTGCGCGGTTCGCGGACGAGTTTGCGTTCCTCGTGGGTGAGCCCGGAATCGTCCTGGAGGCCGATCTCCGGTACGAGACTGAAGGGCAGCGGCTGTCCGAACCGCCCGCCCGGCTCGCCCTGCGCCCCGGGGTCGTCCAGGATCCGGCGGGATCCGGCGGCCAGTTCCTCCAGGCCCCGCACACCGCCCCCCGACGCCGCCTGATAGGTGGCCACCACGACGCTGTCCAGCGTGGCCAGTTCGTGCAACGGCTGCAGGGCGCGCACCAGTTGGATCGTGGAGCAGTTCGGGTTGGACACCAGGCCGCTGGGCGGCCGCACCGCGAGGGCGCCGGGGTTGACCTGCGGTACGACGAGGGGGACGTCCGGCCGCATGCGGAAGGCGGAACTGTTGTCGACGATCAGCACGCCGGCCGCGGCCAGGCGCTCGGCCTCGCGGTTGCTGACGTCCACGCCCGCGCAGAAGACGGCCACGTCCAGGTCCCGGGGGTCGAGGTCCCCGACCGTGACCAGCGGGGCCATGGGCAGGGACAGGGCGAATTCGGCGGCCAGGTCCCGGCCGACGCTGCGCGCAGAACCGACCGGCACCACCCGTTCCACCGGCACGATCCCGCTGTCGAGCAGGGCCAGGCACTCCCTGCCCACGGCGCCGGTGGCGCCGATGATCGCGATGCGCAGCATTCCCGTCCTCCTGTCCGCCCGGGCAGGAGCCCGGTGCGTGTCCGGTGTGTGTCCGTCAGGTGAGAGAACCCCGGAAGGCGCGCCGGTAGGCGTTCGGGGTCGTGTTGAGCGAGCGCACGAACTGGTGGCGCAGGGCTGCCGCGTTGGGGAATCCCGTACGGGCGGCCACGGCCTCCATCGTCTCGTCCGTGTTCTCCAGGAGCCGCTGTGCGCTCAGTACCCGCTGCGCCAGCAGCCAGCGGTACGGGGTGGTGCCGGTCTCCATGCGGAAGCGGCGGGCGAAGGTGCGCGGCGACATGCACGCCAGGGCCGACAGCTGCTCGACGCTGATCTCCTGGTCCAGGTGTTGCTCGGCCCAGGCCAGTACGTCGCGCACCCCGTCCTCGCGGTACTCCGCCACCGGCCTTTCGATGTACTGGGCCTGGCCGCCGTCCCGGTGCGGGGGGACGACCATGCGCCGGGCGATGGCGTTGGCGACGTCGCTGCCCTGGAGCTTGCGCACCAGGTGCAGGGCGGCGTCGATGCCGGCGGAGGTGCCGGCCGAGGTGAAGACCGGGTCCTCGTCGACGTACAGCACGCCCGGTTCGACCTCCGCCTTCGGATAGCGGGCGGCGAGCGCGTCGGCGTACCGCCAGTGCGTGGTGCAGCGCCGGCCGTCCAACAGCCCGGCGGCGGCCAGGACGAAGGCCCCGACGCAGACGCTGAGCACCCGGGCGCCGCGCGCCACCGCCTGGCGCAGGGCTTCCAGGAGCTCCGGAGGGAAGTCCCGGGTGTGGAAGTCGTCGCCCACGGGGATGGCGATGAGGTCCGCGTCCGCGAGCCGGTCGAGGCCGTACGGCGTGCTGATGGTGAATCCGGGGACCGCACGCACGGATGAGGATTCCGCGGCGACCAGCGCGAAGTCGTAGGCGGGCAGTCCCTCCTCCTGGCGGTCGATCCCGAACACTTCGCATACGACGCCCAGCTCGAAGGGGTGGACGTTGTCGAGTAGCACCGCGGCTACGTTCTTCAGCATGGGATCCAATGTGGCAGGGATTCGTGGTGTTCTGACAGTCCCCCCACTGTGAGGTGGCCAAAAGCTCCCGCACACTGACGGTATGGATCCGGCAATCACTCGCCGATGGAGACGATGCCGCTGCGGATTCCCATGACGACGGCCTGTGTGCGATCGGAGGCGCCCACCTTCGAAAAGACGGCGGACAAATGGTTCCGCACGGTCTTCTCCGATATGCCGAGCGAGCTGGCCACTCGCCGGTTGGACTTCCCCTGGGAGACGAGGACGAGTATTTCGCGCTCACGTGCCGTAAGAGGGGAAAGCGGTTCGCGGGACGTCGGATCCGCGGGGAGAGCGGAGCGGCCGGGGTCCGTCCGCTGTTCGTCTCCGGTGTCGGTACGGAGATCCTCGATCATCTGTTCCTGGGCTTCCAATGCGTCCTGCACCTCGCCGAGGGCTTTGTGCATCCTGTCGACGGCCTCGGCCAGCGCCGTGACGGGCTGCGGTGGCGCACCACAGAATTCACAGCACCTCTTGCCACTCAACTCCACGACTCGCCTCTGCACGACACGTGCCATCGGGTGCACTCCCTTGATGCAGATGTGATAACCGAACCGCTCTTTTCGGTAATGGGTCAGGAAGGAAGCTGCGTGTGTATGGCAACCGTCTTGCACCGCGTGTATTCACGCAGCGCCTCCAACCCCTTCTCCACGCCTATGCCCGAGCGCCTGTAACCCCCGAAGGGAAGCTCCACTCCGCCCGCGGCGCTGTAGTTGTTCACGAACACCTGCCCCACGCGCAGCCGCTGGGCGAGCCAGTGGGCGGTGGTCACGTCGGAGGTCCAGACGCCGGCGGCCAGCCCGTAGCTGGTGTGCTCGGCGAGCGCGACCGCTTCGTCCAGCGAGTCGAAGGCCGATACGCACAGGACCGGGCCGAAGATCTCCTCGTTGAACACCCGGTGCTCCGGTGCCACCTGGTCCAGGAGGGTGGGTTCCACGTAGAACCCCCCGGCGTAGGCCTCGCCCTCGGGCACGCCGCCGCCGGTGCGGACCACGCACTGCCCGGCTGCCCCGGCCAGGTAGCCGAGCACCCTCTCGCGCTGTGCGGCGGAGATGAGCGGCCCCATGTCGGGATCGTCGATGCCGGGCCCGATCCGCAGGGCGCGGAACGCGTCCGTGAGGGCCGCCACCAGCTCCTCGTGGACGGACCGGTGGACGAGCAGCCGGCTTCCGGCCGAACAGTTCTGCCCCGCGTGCTCGGTGATCGAGTCGACGATCAGCGGTACCGCCCGCGCCGTGTCGGCGTCGGGGAGGACGATGTGCGGCGACTTGCCGCCGAGCTCCAGGGTGACCGGCACGATGGTGCGCGCGGCCGCGGTCATCACGGCCTCGCCGGTCTCCCGGGACCCGGTGAAGGCCAGCCGGTCCACGCCGGGGTGCGCGGCCAGCGCGGCGCCCGCCTCCTGTCCGTAGCCCGGCACCACGTTCAGGGCGCCCGCCGGAAGCCCCGCGTCCAAGACGATCTGCGCCAGGCGCAGGGAGGTCAACGGCGCGTCCTCGGCCGGCTTGAGCACGCAGCAGTTTCCGGCCGCGAGGGCGGGCGCGACCGTCCGCGCGGCGATCTGCAGGGGGTAGTTCCACGGGATGATGTGCCCGCACACGCCGTACGGCTCGCGCAACGTGAAGGCGAAGCGGTCCGCCTGGTGCAGGATCGTTTCGCCGCCCAGTGCCTCCACGGCGCCGGCGTAGAAGTCGAAGTAGCGTGCGGCGACATCGGCATCGACCAGCGACTGGCTGAGCGGCTTGCCGGTGTCGAGGGTCTCCCACCGGGCCAGTTCCCGGCGTTCGGCGCGGATCGCCGCGGCGATGCGGCGGCAGACACCGGACCGCTGCGCCACCGTGGCGAACCGCCAGGTGGACTCGTACGTCTGCCGGGCCGCGTCCACGGCGTCCGCGACCTCGGCCTCGCCGCAGCGCGCCACGCGCGCGAACGGACGGCCGTTCGACGGATCGAGGACGTCGATCCAGCCCGCCGCGGGAACGCTCTTTCCCGCGATGACGGCCGTGTACTCGGGTAAGTCTGCTTCGCTCACGGGGGCCTCAAGCTCCTTGCAGGGGGACTGCAACACTCGGCGTCAGCCGGTCATCGAACCGGCGAGAATTCTCTTCAGATCACGGGGGGCGACGTCGCGCGGGCAGCACACCAGCAGGCGCTGCTGTTTGAGCGCACCATCGACAAGTGCAGGGAGATCCTTACCCGAATACCCGAAGTGCGCAAGGCCGCCTGGTCCGCCGGTATCCGCCACCAGCCGCTGCAAAGTGGCCGGAAGTACATCCGCGCCGTGGGAAGTCGACACGCCATTGAGATTGGCGCCGAGCAGTTCCGCCGCGCGGAGGTGGCGCTCGGGCGATGTCGGATAGGTGAATTCGAATGCCGCGGCAGCGGTGGAGACGACTGCGGCGCCGTGCGGCACCATCGCGTGCTCGACCGCATATCCTTCCGGACGGTAGTCGCGCACCAATCCGGCTATCGGATAGGCGCAGGCGTGCGGAATATGGGTTCCGGCATTGCCGAATCCCATTCCCGCATAGCTCGCCGCCTGGCTCATTCCGATACGGGCTTCCAGGTCGTCGGGGTTGAGAACCGCCCGCCTGAGGTAGCGGCCGACCAGCCTCAGTGCCTGTTCCACCCACACGTCACTGATCGGGTTGGCGCCGACGTACAGCGGCCGGTCCGCGGGAGTGGGGTAGGGCGGACGCCGGTCGTAGGGGCGTGCGGTGTACGACTCGCAGGCGTGCGTCAGCACGTCGTAGCCCGAGGACGCGGTGACCGCCGGCGGCAGCGTGAGCGTGTTGGCGGGATCGATCAGTGCCAGTGCCGGCAGCAGCCGCAGATCGCTGATCCCGGTCTTCACGTTCAGTCCGCTGACGCCGAGGGCGACCATGGCGGTGCACTCGCTCCCGCTCCCGGCCGTGGTGGGCACCGCCACCAGCGGCTTCAGCGGACCGGGGATCCTGGCTCCCGCGCCGATCGGCGCGTTCAGGTAGTCGCGCACCGACCGGCCGGGGTAGGTGAGCAGCAGGTTCAGCATCTTGGCGGTGTCGATCGCGCTGCCGCCCCCGAGGCCGACGTAGCCGTCCACCCGCAGGGAGGCCAGTTCGCGGGCGGCCAGGGTGACGCTCTCGTCGGTGGGCTCCACCTCGGCGCGGTCGAAGACCGACACCGCGATGCCCTCCTGCTCGATGAGCTTGGCGACCCGGGCCGGCAGGCCGAGGCCGGCCAGCACGCGGTCGGTCACCAGCAGGACCGACCGGACGCCGGCCCTGCGCAGTTCGTAGCCGATTTCCTGCGTGGCGCCGACCCCGAATTTCAGCGGTGGAGCCTGCCAGCCGATGATCCTCTCGTGTTCTGGAGAACTTGTCCCGACCCACGCAACCGGCTCCACCGTCTGCCCTCGCCCTCTTCGCCGCCACGGCAACATTACGCTGCATATTCACGCCGCATTTGATCAGGTGAAGGTCACACTAGTCGGGTGAATTCGCCCTCGCCATAGGACTCTCGTCCCATACGGGAAGGGACGGGGTGTCCGAATTCCCACCCCGCCCCTTCCCGCTCCCCGCCCCGCCCGCGCCCCTGTTCAGACAGGTTCCACGGTCAGCTGTGCCTCGATCTCCTTGACACGGATCGTGTCCGCGTCAACGGATTCCTGACGTGCGCCGGCGAGAATGACCCATCCCAGACTGGTGAATAGATCCTCCGTGCACGGCACCCGTTCTCCGTTGGCGTACGGCAGGCCCAGCCGCTGGAAGGTGGGCAGGGCCCGGACCGCCTCCAGCGCCTCGGCATTGCGCAGGATCCCCTCGCGCGGACTGGACAGCCACACCACGCGCACCGGCTGCACGATCTCGTATCCCGGCGTGAACGTGCCGTCGAGGTGGTGGCGGACCGTCCGGTCGATCTGGCAGTCCCCGGTGGCCAGCCGCGCCGCATACTGCAGACAGCTTCCGGCCAGCCGTGCGGCCGTCTCGATCAGCCGCGGGCCGTCCGCCGTGAGCATGACCTCCGTGTGCGTACAGCCGGTCCGCACTCCGACCGCCTGCGCCACCTGCCGGGTGTACTCGCCCAGTGAGACCGCGATCGGGTCCTGCGGGGCCAGGTAGTCGACCGCGTCGTAGATCCCGATCCTGTCGTTCTTCGCCGACTTGCTGTAGCGGCTGACCGAGACCAGGCCGAACTTCCCGTCGACCGAGTAGGTGTCGACGATGTACTCCGTCCCCTCGGCGAACTCCTGGACCAGGACGGTGTCGTTGCGGATGTCGAAGCGGTTGACCGAGCCGAGGAGGCGGTCGAAGTACGGCCGCCAGTCCTCCCGCGCGCCGACCTTGTGCACGTCGTCCGTGCCGCCGCTGCGGCGGGGCTTGAGCACCAGCGGCCGGCCCTCGAGACCGCTGTCGCGGATCCACGCGGCGACCTCCGCGGGGTCGTCGGTGGCGATCTGCTTCAGATGCGGAATGCCGGCGGCGGCGACCGCCTGGCCCATGGGCCATTTGTCACGGCGGGCTTCGGACAGCTCGAACACGTTGCCCGTGCCCGGCATCAGCTCTTCGATCAGCGCGTCGACCAGCATGACCGCGGACTCGTTGCCCGGGACGATGGCGACCGGTTCGTAGCCCTTCACCGTCCGGACGAGCTCGTCGAAGTCCCCGTCGTGGTAGTGGGTACGGAAGAAGGCGTCCGGATTCCAGGTACGCCGGTAGGAGTTCAGCGGGCCGGGCGTGCTGAGCACGGCCACCGGCTCGACGTCCCGTTCCCGGAAGGCGTTCGCGTACTCGGCCGCGCCGGAGTAGGGGTCGACGAGAATCGCGTAGCGGGGCATTGTTTCTCCTCCTGAGTAGTGCGGGGGCGCTGCCTGGCTCACGTGCCGACGGTGGCCTGCGCGCCGGTGCCGAGGCCCTCGCCGGACCCTGCGGCGTCATCCCGCTCCGTACGCGGCGGCTTGCCGCCGGCGTCGCCCTTCGGGCGCACTCCGAGCCAGGCGGCGCCCACCGCGAGCAGCCCGAGGGCCCCGCACCCGAGCCACAGGCCGTCCCCGAACCGGTTCCACAGCATGACGCCGAGGAACGGGCCCACCGCGGTGCCCAGTCCGTACAGCGAGTTCGACGCGCCCAGGTAGCGGCCGCGCAGCTCGGGCGGCCCGGCCTGCGCCGGATAGGCGAAGAAGAGCGTCGGATAGCCCACGATCTCGCCGAGCGACCAGACGAGGGTCGCGATCACCAGTGCGGCGATCCCCCAGGGCAGTGCGTACAGGCTCATCCCGATACCGGTCAGCGCCACCCCGGCGATCACCGCGATCCTGGCCGGCCAGCGCTGCACCACCTTGGCGACCAGCAGCTCGCAGGTGATGACGAGCGCGCCGTTCAGCGCGACCATCGCCGCGTACACCCCGGTGCCCAGGCCGAGATGCCGGACCGTCAGCGGAAGGGTCGACACGTACTGGATGTAGATCACCGAGCTCGCGAACATCGCCAGCAGGAACAGCAGGTAGCGGCCGTCCGCCAGCACCGCGAGATAACTCGGCTTGCGACCCCGCGCCGTCTGCGCCTCGGGGTCCCGGCCGGTCTCCTTCTCCCCGGCCGCGCCCTGGCCGCGGGGCAGGGTGACCCCGGCCACCGTCGCGAACACCAGGATCGCCACGGCCTCGCCCCAGAAGAGGAAGTCCCACGACACCTGGACCAGGGCCGCGCCCAGCAGCGGGGCCGCCGTCGTGCCGAGGTTGATCGCCAGACGGACCATGGCGAAGATCATGACCTGGCGTTCGGCGGGGATGAGCTGGCTGATCATGCTGGTGGAGGCGGGACGGTACGCCTGGCTCAGGGCGGCGCCGACGCCGATGACCGCCAGGATCGCAAGATAGCCGTCCAGGTAGAGGACCGCGGGGAACAGCAGGGCCGAGCTCACCAGCGTCGACATGATGGTCAGCCGCGGACCGATCCGGTCGGACATCCAGCCGCCGGTCAGCACCCCCAGTACCGTCCCTGCGCCGTAGACGCCGAGTGCGACGCCGGCCTGGGTGTCGGAGAACCCGCGCTGTGTCATGTACAGCACCATGAACACCTGGATGAATCCGCCGAGTCTGTTCACCGCGGTGCCGACGAGCAGGGACTTCACTGCGGTCGGCGACTCCCGCCACACCGTCTTGACCCCGACGTGCACGGGCTCCGGCTCCGTCTCGTTCACTGCAGAGGGGGAATCGCTGCTTGCCATGGGATTACTCTGCGATGGGGCGGGCCGGCGCGACAGTGGCCAGACTGACGTCCGTCCACGATTTCCTGCCACGGGCGGTCATCCGGCGTCCCCCGGCTTCGCGTCCGCGAGACCGGCCAGTGCCTGGGCGAAGACCTCGCGGGCCCGCCGGGCGATCTGCTCGCGCCACGTCGCGTCCTGCACCGGGCAGAACGCCGCGCGGATCATCTGCTTGAGGTCGGAGCGGACCGCCTCGGCCGGCGGGTGGTGCCGGTGCAGCCACGCGTCCGCGCACAGCGCGAGCAGGACCTCGGGACCCGGCTGGGTGCCGAACTCCAGGGTAATGGCCGTGAGCCGGCTGTCGGACCCGAGGCCGTCGGCCACCGCGGTCGCGGTATTGCCCACGATGGGCGTGGACGAGGAGGTCCCCAGTTCCGATGCGGTGAGCGCGTCCCCGTACCAGCGCCGGGCCCGCTCGTGCGCGTCGGCGTCACGGCCGCCGCGGAAGATGGGTTCGCCGACGCCGCGCTCACCGAGACCCGTGTGCAGGTCGATGTAGGCGACGTGCGCGGCGCCGGCGATCTGCTCGGCCACCACCGTCCGGAACACCCGCTGCGACCAGGCGGGGCGCAACCCGCCGTAGAACAGGCCGTCGGGGTGCCGGTACTGGCCGCGGGTCACGGCCTCCTGCAGTGTCTGCGGGCCGAGCCGCTCGCGGAGCGCGTTCAGGCGGGCCACCAGCTCGTGCGGGGAGAAGGCGGGGGAGTCCGGCGGCACCAGCGCGGCGTGGACGGCGTCGTAGGCGTCGTTGTGCGGCGGGGCCCCGTGGTCCACGAAGTTCCGGTTGAGGTCGACGTTGTCCTCGTTGACCCGCCGCAGGTACGCGAAGCCGTACGGATTGAGGGCGTGCACGAGCAGCACGCCCGTCCCCGGCCCGGCCTCCCTCGCCACGCCCTCCCGCAGCAGGATCCCGGTCTGGCACGCCGAACCGCAAAAGCCCTCGACTCCGTGCGTCCCGGAGACCGTCACCAGCAGCTTGTGCGGACCGTCCGGTCCCACGTAGGCCGTGTCGACGCACAGTTCACCGCCGTCGGGACCGCGCAGCCCCGGCAGCGTGAACGTCCTCAGCCGTGCGCCCGCCGCGTCCGCGGCCGCGAGGAAGTCCGCGCGCGCCCGCGCGTAATCGGAGGGGAAGACCACGTCTGCCATGGGTGTCTCGCGTTCCTGGAGATCCGGGTTGTTCGACTTCCGCGTTCCGCTACCGGCGCCGGGCCTCAGCCGCGCCCCGAGGGCAGCGGCACGCCCAGCGCCGTGAGGATCGAGTGCGCGCCCTCGCGGGTGGGGACGTGCAGCATGCACAGCACCCGGTCCCCGGGCGCCGCGTGCCGTTCGAAGTACGCGTTCGCCTCCGGAACGTCACTGGTGGGCCGTTCCCGGTAGAGGTCGCGCGGACGCCCGATGCCGGGGAAGACGCCCCGGGCCGCATCGAAGACGGCCCCCGGGGCGACCGCGGCGGCCACCTCGGCGGCCAGCGCCGCCTGGCCCACGTCCTCGCCCGCCAGATCCGGGTACATGCTGATGTCCGGATGCCCGCTGAACGCCGACATCGCACAGTGCACCACCGGGTTGTACGTCTTGAGCGCGATCACCTCGGGGAACGGGCGGCCGTCGGCGAGCAGCCGGGCGAAGTGGACGGACCAGCTCTCGCCGAACACCGGGCCGCCCCGGTACGCGTCGCCCACGAACTGGATCATGACGTGCAGGCAGGAGCGCCCCGACGGGAGCTGCGCCCAGTGCGACGTGAGCAGCGAGACCACGCGGTCGTGCTCCCGGTCCACCCCGACGACGACGTAGTCGGCCTCGGTCAGCATGTCGCGGCGCAGCGTGAACAACTGGCGGGTGTGCAGGCCGGGCATGGTCTCCACCAGCCCGTCCACGATCCACTTCTCGGTCCCGGCCGGCAGCTCCCGGCCGGGCGGCAGGGCCGTCACCTCGACTCCCCGCCGCCCGGCCGGCCGTGCGGCCCGGTCGTCGTCCGGCACGGATGGCCCCGCGCTCAGACGTCGGCCGAGGTGGGCAGCGGGATCTGGGCCCCGGTGCGGCCGAGCACGGTGAGCTGGTGCAGCTCGACGAAGTACAGCTTCCACAGCCAGTAGACGTGGTTGAGGTGCTCGACGACCTTCTGCTCGTCCGCGTCCGAGGTGACGAGGGTGGACATCACCCGCCACACGAAGTCGTCGTGGTCGTCGTCGAGGTCGGTGTTGACGTGGGCGCGCGCGCCCTTCACGTTCTCCTGGCCGAGGACGCTCTCCAGGTTGTCCAGCCATTCGGGCTGGGTGCGGGTGGTCACGTACTCCACGAAGTACACGCTGGTGATCAGCGCGAGCGGGCTGTCCTCGAACTCCATGCCGTACTGGAGGTACCCGGTGAGCAGCTTGGTGGACAGCATCGGCTCGGTGGAATAGATCTGGTCCTTGGTGACGCCGACCTTGGCGAGGTCCGCGGCGAACAGCCGGTCGTGCAGCATCTCGTCGTCCGTGTAGTGCGCCCAGGCCTTGGCCTGCACCGGGTCCACCTTGGTGAAGTACTTGATCGCCAGGGCGTCGATGGTGCGCTTGCGGCGCAGCCGCAGGATGGTCTCGATGTTGTGCCGCTTGTAGTAGTCCAGGTTGAGTTCGGCGGCGCTCTTCTGGTGCTGGGCGAAGGGGACCGTCTCGTAGAAGTCCTTGATGAAGGTGTCGAGGATCGCGTCGACCCGCTTGCGCAGTTCGGGGTTGATCGTCATGGACTTGCTTCCCTCCTGTGGGGTCAGTGGCAGCCGCAGCTCGCGCTGGAGACGCGCTGCATCCGGCCGCGGCGCACCGCTTTGCGGGCGCCGAGCACGGCCGTACCGTCCGATGTCAGCAGCGAGCTGCGGGGGCAGAGGAAGGCCAGGGCGAAGCGCGTGGCCGGGGTGATCCCCAGACCGAGGTTGACCACGCCGCCGGTGGCGCCGTAGACCTCGTTCGGCCCGCAGTTCGCCGGAATGACCTCTGTGGTGGTGTTGATCCCGAAGCCGAGTTCCCAGATGACGCGGTAACGCGGATCGTCGGTGAGGAGCTTGTCCAGCTCCGCGGCGGCCTGCGCGGCCCCCGGAGTCTGCGGGGTGACACCCTCGATGCAGCCGGCGGTGACGTGGAGCGTCACGGCGTGCGAGACGAGGGGGGAGAGCGCCTCGAAGAGCCGCTGCTGCTCGGCACCGTCGGCGGGATCCGCGTGCCGGTGCACGATCGGCCACCCGCGCAGCGTCAGGTCTCCGTGGAGACCGAGCAGCCGGGCCTCCGGCGCGAAGGTGGTGATCTCCGCGGCGGTGACGCTCAGCTTGCCGGAGGGGAAGATCTGCTGATCGCCCGGTTCCAGGACTCCCGCCTGCATGTTCCAGACGCAGTCGCCCACCGTGTGGTCGAACTCGGCCTCCGTGCCGGCGGCGTCGTCGACGATCGCCAGCCGGTCGCTGTCCCCGACGCGGTCGAAGAACTCCTCGGCGGTGGCGGCCTGTCGGGCGATGTCGGCCTTGGCCGCGGAGCGCAGGAAGTAGCGGACGTGCTCGTCGGTGAGCGGCGTGGAGCCGGCGGGCAGCACGGCCAGCTTGCGCGCGCCCAGCTCCTGCGCCGTCGGCGAGTCCAGGAAGCGGCCGGGACAGACGGCCAGGACGTGCGCGTCCTGCGGAACGCCCTGCGCGATCAGCGTGCCCAGGCGCGTCCCGGGCGGAAGCGTCAGGTGGACCACGCGGGAATACCCGTCACCGGGGAGCACCGAGAGGGGCTCGCCGCCGTCCTCGCTCGTGATCAGACAGAACGTCTCGACCGGCTCGCCGAATTGACCGAAGTCATGCGTGGTGAGTTCCAGCGGTGGCACGGGTGCACTCCCTACGATGCGACGACGAGAACCCCGTGGCGGGGCATTCACATGCCCCGCCACGGGTCGGTACTCAGCCCAGGAGCGTGCCCAGGTAGTTGCGGTTCTTCTGCACCTTGATCTTCTTCATGACAGTCACCTCCTGTTGAATGGATTCCTTTTCATTCACCCCGAACGGGCGGGACGGTCGGAAGCCGCTAGTCCGCGGTGACGACCCTCTCCACCGTGGGGTGGTCCGGGTGGCCGATCAGCGCCAGTCCATTGCTCGTGAGGACGCGCGTGTCGGGCGAAATGATGTCCAGGTGGTACTGGGTGTACGGGGTGAGCCCCAGGCCGTAGTGGAGACAGCCTTCCGTTCCGCCGTACACCTCGTTCATGGCGTGGTTGCCGGGCAGGATGTCCAGGGACGTGTTCAGCGCGTGGCCGATCTCCCACACGATCCGGTAGCGGGAGTCCACCGCGAACATCTGCTCCAGCATCGCCACGGCCGGCGCGGCTCCCGGATCCAGCGCCTCCAGGCGGGTGATCCTGCCGTCCTCGACCTTCGCCTTGATGGCGTGGTCGCGCATCGCCCAGAGCTGGGAGTGGATGCGGGCCTGGTCGGTCCGGGAGAAGGACGGGGTGCCGTTGTGCAGGATGGGATACCCGCGCAGGGTGATCTCGCCTTCCAGCGGCAGCTTCAGGGCCTCGTCGAACTCCCTGATCTCCACCGGCAGCACACTGATCTCCCCGGACGGCACGATCTGCTGGTCACCCCACTCGAGGGGACCGGCCTGCTGGTTCCACACCAGGCCGTCGCGGAGGTGGTCGAGCACGGCCCGGGTGCCGTGCACGGGATCGGCGTAGACCAGGTGGTCGGCCTCTTCGGCGAGCTCGAAGAAGGTGTCGCAGAACGCCGCCTGGTCGGCCGACGAGGTCCGCTCCATGACGCCCAGGAAGTGCCGGATCTCCTCGAGGGTGGTCGGCGTCGAGTTGCACGCCATGCCCATGATCTTGCGCTGCCCCACCAGATCGGGATCCGGGGACGCGAAGAACCGGTGGGGTGAGACCACCAGGATGTGGGCGGGTTCCGGTATCCGCTTTTCGAGGATGTCCTCGAAACGGTCACCCGTGCCCATGGGGATCGTGAGGTACGCCTTGTACGCAGCGGATTCGACGATCTCGAACTGATCGACCAATTCGGGGTTCGTGACCAGACAGAAAGTACTTCCGGTGGCCTCGCCGAACTGGCTGAAGCGCCCGGGATCAATGGATATCCGAGTCATGATCACTCCCGTCCTGGCCTGTGCCGCTCGCTCTCGCCGTGGACATAACTGTGGCGTCCGGGGGCTGCTGCGCGCTATAGGACCAATGTCCCGGGGAACTCCGTGCCCGGTCAGGGCCTTGAGGAGCCGTGCGGGCGGGTTTTTATCCGACGTTTAGGGGTCTGTCAAGTCCCGACTTTCCGGAACGTGACCGGGGTGTGGCCCCCGGGGCTTACTTGTGGTGCGGGCCTCACCGGAAACGAAACGAAACGAAATGGGGCAGCACATATCCGCACCGTCTCGAATTCCCGGGACACCTCGATTGCTCGTCAGGACAGCTAGGAGAAAATCATGAACCGCAAGATTCGAATCGCCACGCTCGTCGCTTCCGCTGCCGTGGTCGGCGGAGGGATCTTCCTTCCGGCCGCCGCCGCGTCCGCGGCTCCGATGCCGGACTCCGTCGTCTCCTTCGTGGAGGACGGTGGTGCCGGAGGCAAGGGCGGCAAGGGTGGCGGCGGCCTGATCGGCGGCGGCGGTGGTGCCGGCGGTTCCGGCGGCGGCAGCGTCGTCGGCAAGGGCGGCAAGGGCGGCGAGGGCGGCGCCGGAGGCAACGGGGTCCTCGTCGGCGGTGGCGGCGGCGGTGGCGGCGGTGGCGGTGAAGGCCGCATCGGCGGCGACGGCGGCGACGGCGGCAAGGGCGGCAAGGGAATCTTCGAAGGCGGCGAGGGCGGCGGCGGCGGTGGCGGCGGCGACGGCTGGCAGTTCGGCGGCAAGGGCGGCAACGGCGGCGACGGCGGCTTCAGCATCTTCAAGGGCGGCAAGGGCGGGGACGCCGGCGACGGCGGCTTCGGCGGCCTGATAGGCGGCGCGGGCGGCAACGCAGGCGACGGGGGTGGCTCCTTGTTCTGACCGGCGCACCCGGCTCCCGGGGGGGTGGGCGCCGGGGCGGGTACCCCCGGTGTAGGGGGGCCGGGGGGTTTCGCGCGGGGTGTGTGGA